>JAICLP010000002.1 GCA_025925475.1 Burkholderiales bacterium
CGCTCGTAGATTTCGCCGAGATTCGTCTGCGCTTCCTTGTCGCCCTGCTCGGCCGCCGCCTGCCAGACCTTCAGCGCGGTCGCGTAGTCGGCGCGGTCGTAGGCGACGTATTCGCCGCCGCGAACCTCGCAATCGGCCACGCTCGTTCGAACGGGGCGGCGCGGCGTCAGGTACGTCATGCTCGTTCCGAGCTGGCGCACCTGCCCCGGCAGCAGGCAATCGACGGTCAGCAGGCGATCGGCCTGCCCATGCTCGTCGCGCGGCGCCGCCTGCGCGGCAACGAGCAGCGACAGCGATGCGAGCAGGACGCCAAGCGCGATCTGCAGCAACCGCGGCACCGATTCCAAAGCGGTGGCCGGTGGCGATGGACGACGAGGTACGGGCGACTTCCAATCGGCAGCATCGACGTATCTCATCGCTCGCATCCTCGCGTGACGGCTCTCGCACCGGCCCGGATCGCGCCATCATAAATCGTCGGGATTGCGTTGACACCGGGCGAGCGGCAGTGTCATTGTAGGCGCGCTCGCGCGATCCTAACGGAGAGGGGAATCCCATGAAGAACAACGCGCCGAACCTGCTGCGTCGCCAAAGCGCGCTGTACGCCGCCGTCGCCTTCGCCGCCTCGTGTGGTGCGCAGGCGCAAACGACACCGCTGCCGACGCTGCCGGGCTATACGCAGCTGCAGCAGAACGTCGCCAACGCGATCGACGTCGTATGCCCGCGTCTCGGACCTGCCGGCATTTCGCCGAACCAGAACGGCACGCCGGCGCAACGGCTTGCCTTCAACTGCACGGCGATGGTCGTGACGTCGGCGGTGCTGCAGGGCAAGCCGGTCAATCCCGACACGGCGGCACGCTTCGATCTCGGCATCGGCAACGAGCAGTTGCGCGACCTGGTGCAGGCGTCCGGTCCCGTGCAGCACAACGCCCAAAGCCCGGTGACGCTCACGTCGTCCGGCATGAACCTGCTGTCCGCGCGCCTGTTCGATCTTCGCAGCGGCGTGCGTGGAATGTCGCTCAGCGTGAACGGCGTCGACGTGCCGCTCGCCGATTCGGGCTCGCCAGCGAAGGCGCGTGGCGGTGCCGCGAGCGCCGATTCGCCGTTAGGCGGAAGGTTGAGCGGCTTCGTGAAGGTGGCCGGCAACTGGGGCAACGTCGACAAGACGTCGTTGCAGGACGCCTACGACTACGACGCGTGGAGCATCCTCGCGGGCGCCGACTATCGCGTCACCGACGCGCTCGTCGCTGGCGGTGCATTGAGCTACGAAGACACGCGCTCGCGCTTCGACAACTCGCTCGGCCACGTCGATGCCGCGACCTGGTCGGTCGCCGGTTATGCGAGCTATTCGTCCGGACCGTGGTACGTCGACGGCTATCTGTCGTACGGCCACATCGACTACGACACGGCGCGCACGATCCTCGTCCCGTCTAACAATCCGCTGATTCCGACGATCGTCTCCAATGCGACGGCGAGTCCGAGCGGTGACCAGTGGTCGATCTCGGCCGGCACCGGCTACAACATGGCCCTCGCGAACAACTACGCGCTCGTGCCGTTCGCGCGCCTCGGCTACATCAATGTGAAGAACAAGGCGTTCTCGGAGAACGAGTCGGGTACGGGCCTCGGCCTCGCGATCAACGAGCGAACGCTCGAATCGCTGCAGACGGCGCTCGGCGCGACGATATCGACGACGTTCAACACCGCCCACGGCGTGTTCGGACCCTATTTCACCGCGCAATGGGTGCACGAATTCAAGAACGACAATCCGTCGATCGTCGCGAAGTTCGTCAACGATCCGAACAACTTCCAGTTCTTCATCCCGACGGCCGAGCCGACGCGCGACTACGGCGTATTCATCGTCGGCTCCACCGCAACGCTTCCGAACGGCTTCTCGGGATTCCTGCAATTCGGCGCGGCGGCGGGACTGCGCGACGCGTCGAACTACAGCGTGGTGGCCGGGCTGCGGAAGGAGTTCTAGCCCGCGAGCGCGCAGCCATTGGCACCCGAGGCTGACGCTCATGCTTTGCGGGGACTGCGGTAAGCCGATCGTCGATACCGCACGGTTCTGCTCGTTCTGCGGCGCACAGCAGCGGCCGCCGCCGTCGTCGCAACCCGCAGCCGGCGAAACGTCGCGCGATTCGGCACCGCCGGGCGGCGCATCCGAGGCATCCGACGTCACCGTCATCCTGCCGCGTCGACGCGTGGTCGAACTCGTCGCCGAGGCGGCGCAGCGCAATGATGCGCTCGCGGCCGCATCGGGGTCGGCGGCGTCCGCAGCCACCATTGAAAAGCGGGCGGCGCGGCGGTGGGGCGTTCCGCTGATTGCGATCGGTGGCGCAGCCGCCGTCGTGGTCATTGGCGTTCTCGTCGCGATCGCATTGCACGTGGATCGATCGCCGCCGCCTGCAGAAAAACGGGTGGAAGCGCCGGCAAGCGCGAGTGTGCCGACGGCTGCGCCGATACCCGAGCCGGCGCAAGGCAACGAAGCGGCTGCGGTTCCGGCGGCGGTAGAACCGCCAAGCGTCCAGTCCACCGAGGCGGCCGTCGTCGTCGAAGCGCCGGCCGTTGCTGCGCCAGCAGCGCCCGAAGCGACGAGCGAAGCGACGCCCAAAGCGACGCCGCAAGTCGAGATTCCGACGCATCCTGCCGTTACGGCGAAACAGGCAGCGGCGCGCAAGAACAAGCGAATCGCGCCGGTCCCGTCGCCCGAACCGGCGCCGCCGCCGGTCGAGGCTGCGCCACCGCAGCCGGTCGAAGTCGCGGCCCCCGCCCCGGCACCCGTCGCGCCTTCGCCTCCGGCTGCGCCGAAGGTCGAAAAGGTTGCATGTGCGGGCGTCGAGAATCCGTTCAGCCGAGAGGTTTGCCTGTGGCAGGAGTGCGCGAAGGCGGAATTCCGATCGCACGCGGAGTGCGCACGCTTCGCCGGACCGGGAAGTCAACGATAGGGCGCGCGCTGCGCCGGCTGGTCGTCAGCGCCGTCGCGCTGCTTGCTTGCGCATGCGCGACGCCGTCGCAGGATTTCGCACGCGAAGCGCACGCGCTCGGATTCGCATCCGCCATCATCGAAGGGGATCCATTCCGCCACGCCGTCTGGTTCGCGCAGGTCGACGAGCCGGCCGATGCGCTGCACGTCTACATCGAGCACGACGGGACACCGTGGATCGACGTGACGCGCGTCTCCGACGACCCGACGCCGCGCACGCCGTTTGCGCTCGAACTGATGGCGCACGACAGGGGGCCGCGCCTGTTCCTCGGCCGTCCGTGCTATTTCGACACACGAAACGACGCGGCGTGCTCCGCGTCATCGTGGACGCATCGGCGCTATGCCCCGGAAGTCGTGCACAGCATGGCGAGCGCGCTTCGCGCATTTCTCGCGCAGCATCCGTATCGGCATGTGGTGCTGATCGGATACAGCGGCGGCGGAACGCTCGCCTGGCTCCTCGCATCGCAGGTTCCACAAACGCGCGCCGTCGTCACGATCGCCGCGAATCTCGATACCGATGCATGGACGACGCTGCATCGCTACAGCGCGATGACCGGCTCGCTGAATCCGGCGTTGCAGCCGCCCCTTCCGTCGACGATCGTCGACATCGCGTACGTCGGCGGACGCGACGATAACGGTCCTCCGTCGATCGCGCGCTCGTTCGCCGGGCGGCACCCGAATGCGAAGATCGTCGACGTCGCGCAGTTCGATCACACGTGCTGCTGGATCGAGCGGTGGCCGGAACTGCTCGAGTCCGCCATTGCTTCCCACTGAGGGCCAACATGGAAATCCCGATGCAAACGGCGAACGTCACGCTTCGCGTCGGCGGCAAGCGCGTGGCGTTTGGATTCGACGTGCCGACGATTCCCGTCGAACCGGTGGCGCTGCTGCCGCTGTTTCGCTCGATAACCGACACGCTCGTCGACATCGCCGCGGAAGAGACGCGGGCGCGCGGGCTCTCGATCTCGTGCCGGAAGGGCTGCGGCGCGTGCTGCCGCCAGCTCGTGCCCATTTCGGAAATGGAAGCGACCGCGATCCGCCGGCTCGTCGCCTCGCTGCCGGAGCCTCGCCGCTCGACCGTCGTCGAGCGCTTCGAACGCGGTGTCGCACGGCTTCGTGAAGCGGGCCTGCTCGAAACGTTGCGCCACCCGGAATCCGTCGATGCCGAGAAGGCCGAGCAAGTCGGCCTCGACTATTTCGCGCAGGGCGTCGCGTGTCCGTTCCTCGAGGACGAATCATGCTCGATCCATCCGGAGCGGCCGCTCGCGTGCCGCGAGTATCTCGTCACGTCGCCCGCAAGCAACTGCACGCATCCGTCATCGAATCGGGTCCAGTGCGTTCCCGTGCCGGCGAAGCCATCGCGCGCCGTGCGCAGGATCGGCGACGAGCGCGCGCCGGACTTCGAGCCCTGGATTCCGATGATCCTCGCGCTCGATTGGCCCGTCGCGGAGCGCTCGCCGCAAAACGGAACGACGATGGTCGCGCGGGCGTTCGCGCACCTGACCGGCGCGGATATCCCGACCCCCGACCGTTAAGCCGCGCCTGGCAGCGCAGGTTCCCGCATTCGAGGCGGGCGCGCTCGAAGACCATGCTGTCGCGGCGTCAATTCCAGACGAACGTGCCGATGCTCGAATAGCCCATCGTCGTCATGTCGTCGTAGAGCTGGCGACGCATGTTGGCCGCCGTATCGACAGCGCCCTTGATGCTGGTCATCCATCGCTCGTATCCGAGCATGAATTGCTCGAGCTTCGGGCGGTTCGTCGTGATGACCATCTTCAGGTTGTCGTAGGCGCGCTTGGTCTCCTCGAGCAGATCCTTGATTCGCTCGACGCGCTCGCGACCCTCGCCGAGCTCCTCGTGATCGAAATAGAACGTCGCCACTGTCGCCACCTTGCCGGTCTTCTTCGCGAACTCGCGCGCGCTTTCGCCGTACGCGTCGATGCCCTCGACGGCTTCGGAGAACTGCTTGGCGCCGGGCGCGACGATTCCTGGGTATTTCTTGCTCGCCGGCGGATCGGGTTCCCCGAGCACCTTGTCGAGGGCGACATCGCCGAGGAAGATTGCTGCCCGTGCGGTCAGCGATATCTCGGGGAACATGGCCTCGAAGAATGCGGCAACCCCGTGGATGTACATCTTCGCCTTGGCCTTCGTGACGTTGCGCTCGGCCTCGTGGAGCGCGTCGACGAGCTTGTGCAGCACCTCCTCGAACTCGTGCGAGCGCGCTTCGAGGAGCAGGAACGGGAATACCACCCACATCGCCGCAAATCCCGTGACCCACGTTGCATCGAGGATGTCGTTCTCTTGTTCGACGAGCGCCAGTGCGAGCGTATAAATGGCATGGACCTCGAGCAGCTTTTTCTTCGTGACCCTGCCGCCGCTCGTGACGAGGTTCATCCCCCGCCCATAATCCTTCGCGATCTTGTTCGCAAGCGACAGAGAGTCCCAGATCCGATCGATCAGCGGGGAGGTGAGCGGAATGCGCAGGCGCGCACGGTTGAGATCGAACTTCTGGCCCTCGCGGTCAAGGCGCCGATCCATGTCCAGCCATTCGTCGTAAGAGCCCTGGCCGATGAATGCATCGATCGTCTGCCGCGCGTCTGCCATGATCGCACCTCACGAGGTCACGGATAAAACATCGCCTGGAAGTACAGCTTGATTTCCGCCACCGAGAGCGTCAGCGCGTTACCCCACGGGTTGTAAAGATCGACGTTGTTGCCGCGAAGCTTGAGCACCGCGTACCCGTGGGAGTGGAGTACCTTTTGCTGCGACCTCTTTTCGAGATCGGGATCGTTCTGCGAAGCAAGGATCGTCGGTTGCTTGCTCGCCGCCGCTGCATATTCCTTGATCTTGTCGAGCGACGTCTTGGGACCGATTTCGAAGCCATGAGGGTCCGCACGCAGGACGATCTTCCACATTGCATTGACCGTCAGTACCTCGTTCAGCTTGTCGTAGCCGCCAAGCAGCGCGGCACACGCCTTCTCGATGACGCATGCCCAAAGCACCGACGCGGTGTCCGACGCCTGCATGTACAGGAGCGACCACCCGCTGTCCGCGTCGTCGGTAAAGAAGACGTCGCTCACGTCGATCGACTTTCCGCCGATCGCCACCGTGAACCAGCGCTGCGACGTGATGTTGCCGGCCGGCTGCTCGCCGGAGAGCGAGCCTTTGAGCGCCGACAGGTCCGTGATCACCTTGTCCTTGTGCTCGGTGAGCATGTCGGTGATCTTCTTCCGGCCCGACGGAATGTTCGCCATCGCGGCCAGAAGCGAAGGCAATGGACAGTCGCCGAGATTGCCCTGCGATATGTCGGTCGTCTGCGGGCCGCTCTGGCCATAGAGCGGCCACGTCACGACGCGCGCGTACTTCGTCATGTCGCCGGTGGGAGGCGGCATGACGAGCGTCGGCGTCGCGGTGGCGGCCTTCGCCGCTTTCGTTGCCGCGAGATCCGCCAGGAAGATCGCGTGGAAGCCAAGCGGTCCCGGGAGGCGACCGCCGGTTTGAAAGCCGTGAGGGCTGCCCATCGGGCCAGGCAGCTCTGAAATGACGAGGGCCATTTTTCGAATCCCGCTGGTTTCTCGACGCTGCCAATGTCAGAGATGCGTTCTCATATAAGCACTCAGGCCCATCAGAGCTCGGCTGATTTCCTGGATTTTCGGATCGGGGTTATCTTCAAACTCACGAATTGCTATCAACCCGATGTCTATCTTTGCCTTTTGTGCGTTGGAAAGCGGGGCCTTTCCTTCCGCACTCCATGTCTGCAAGGCGCGTAGCTTCGCCGCAATATTGTCGAAAACATGGTATTCGGGCGGAGCCGTCCGATCCAATGCTTCAACGCGATCCAGTGTATCAGCGAGCAGCGATTGGAAGTCCAGCGCGGATGCGATCGATGTGCGTTCCATCAGTCATTAATGGGAATGTAATACTGCGTAGCGCCGCCTTTGGTTTGAGCAAGGTGCTCGGCGATCGTAGCCTTGAGCGGCGCCGCGTCGTCTTTCGTTGATGTCGGGAACAAATCCCATTTCGAAGTGATAGGGGCAGCCGTCGATTCCAGAACCGGCGTGGCGGCCGCGATGCGGTGCGCAGTCACGACCTTTTGCTCATAGCGCCCGTTCGAAGGTCCTATCGGGCTTATGCCACACGCACCTGCTGGCGCCCCAGGATCCGAATAGTAAGAACCCCGAGAATTGGACGCCAGATGGCGTCGCTGGAGAGGCTGGTCCGGCAAAGGCGGCGGTGAAAAACGCGCCTTGACCGGCTTGGAGAAATCGATTCCGGTTAGGTGCTCTTCGATTGCGATATCGTCAAGCCCGCGCGGGTTGTGCTGTTTGTAAAACGCCTTGGCGACCTTTTTGCGCGCCAGCGTCACCGCTGGCGATTGCTTGTCGGAAGCGGCCAGATCCAACTCGTTTGCCGACACACCCGGAAGTGAAAAAGCCTTCGAAGCATTCGCGCCGTGCGGCGTCACAGGCGGTGGCGGCGTAGAGCTTGCAGTCTCGTTCCTCGGAATGTCATCCCCGGAAAATGTGTTGGAAGAAGAAGTCACATCGCCGCTGACGCCTCCCGTGTCGGGTGTGCTGGTTGGCGCCATCGTCCCGGCGCCCGCGACGTTCACCGTGGACGGCGCGCTTGGCGCTCCCATCCCCACGTCGCCGATGATCACCGTCACGCAGCCCATCACGATCGGGTTGACCGGCCCGAGCACCGTTCCGGGCTTCTCGACCACGATGTCCATCACGCGGCACGCCTGCATGTTGTTGATGAGCACCGTCAAGCTGCCGAGCAGGACCGAACCCACACCATCGGCACCCGTGATGCTGACTGCCGGGCATGCGTGCTGATCGATAATCGCGCGCCACGCCGGAAGGCCGCCGATGAGGACATTCGGGCTGCCGGGACCGGGGGCGAGCGGCGTCCCGTGCGTCGTCATGTCCGACAACCGCGCAGCGGGTCCTGTAGGCACGGTCGATTTCTCCAGTTTGCGGCAATTCGGACTACGGTTGCCCCGTCGACACGGGCTCCGCTTTCTTTGCGTCGTTCGCAGCGGTCGGACTCGACCCGCTGCCGTTTCCGGCAGCGCCGCCGCTGTTGATCATCACCATCGTGCCTTGAATTGTCACCCCGGCCGGTCCGATATCGACAAAACCGCCGGCCGCCTTCAGCGAGAGCTGCACGCCCGCCTCGATGACGACCGTCATCCCCGCCTTCAGATGAATCTCCATTCCTGCATCCAGCGCGTGGTTCATGCCCACCTTTTCCTGCTGATTCATGCCGACCGTCAAGGACGTCGTTCCATCGACCTTTTCATTGCGATCGCGCTGCACGTGGAAGTCGTTCTTGCCTTCGATCGTCTCGGTCTTGTCGCTTCCGATCGAGATATCCTGGTCGGACTCGACCCGGAGCTGCATGTTCTTGCCGATCTTCTCCGTATGGTTGTTTCCAATCGTCACGTCGCGGTTGTTGCCGATGTTGCGCACTTCATTGTGCTCGGCGGAAACGACGAGATCCTTCTCCGCATGCACTCGAATCTCTTCTGCACCTTTCTTGTCCTCGAAGCGAATGAGATTGGCGTTGCTCGTCGTGCCCCGCATGCTCGAGCGCGTCAGGATGCCGGATTGCGTCTTGTGTGCCGGTAGCGGCCACGGCGGCATTTCGTCGGCGTTGTACACGCGGCCGGTGATGATCGGATAGTCGGGGTCGCCGTCGATGAAGTCGACGATCACCTCCTGGCCGATGCGCGGGACGTGGATTACGCCGTAGTTGCTGCCGGCCCATGCATTCGAAACGCGGATCCAGCACGAGCTGTTCTCGTCGTGCTTGCCCTCGCGGTCCCAGCGGAACTGCACCTTCACGCGGCCGTAGCCGTCCTCGTCGGTATAGATCTCCTCGTTCTTCGGACCGACGACCACGGCGGTCTGCGGCCCGCTGGTCAACGGTTTCGGGGTGATGCGCGCCGGACGGAACTGCAGCGAATAGTCCTGGCAGCTCATCGTCGTCTCGTAGACCGTGCCGAGCTCGCCCTGCGTCGTGTAAGGCGCCTCCTTCCAGTAGTAGTCGGCGGCGAGAATCAGGTATTCGCGGTTCTGGTCGCCACGCGAACAGCGATACAGGTTGAAGTGATATCCGGGCGCGATGCCGCGGACGTTCGTGTACCCGGTCAGGCTCTCGTGCGGCGCCTGCAGCTCCTCGAGCCTCACCTTCGCGTAACGCTCGCCATCCGGCGCAGGCTCGACGTAACCGCCGGGATAGTCGTAGAACTTGTAGCGGTCGTTCGCGTGCCCCAGCGGGTGCTGCTTGCGCTGCTCGAGCTTCGCGCGCGGCTTGCGGAAGTCGTAATCGTCGGTCGTATATCCACCCGGGTCGACCTCCTTCGTCACGACCCAGCGATGGACGTGCTCCTCGTTGGCGATGACCGCCGCATCGGGCGCATAGAACGGAATCTTCTCGTACTCGGGCAGCGCCTTGTGCGCGCCCGGCGAATCGGCGAGCACGAGCGTGTGCTTGCCGTTCTCGTGCTCGAAGTAATAGTAGATGCCTTCGTGCTCCATCATCCGGCTCACGAAGTTGAAGTCGGTTTCCTGGTACTGGACGCAGAAATCCCATTGCCGGTAGCTGTCGCTCGTCCGGTTCAGCAGGCCCCACGACGATACGTCGGCGTACTTGAAGAACACGTCCTCGATGATCTCGATCGCCGTGCGCTTCTGGAAGATCCGGCAGTTCGACGCGCGCGTCATGTACCACGTCCACGGGCGAAGGATCGCTTCGTAGCGGTAATAGCGCCCGAACCGCGAAACGTACGCGAAGCGCGTGACCTCTCCGTTCAGGTAGCGCCGGCCATGCGGCTCGGTCTCGACCTCGATCGTCACGTTCTTGCCGAGCACCTGCTCCGCCGTGATGTCCTGCGACGGACTCAGGAGCTCGAGGCGGAACTCGAAGAGGCGCGAAAGCTCCTCGCGCCCGGTGAGCGATTCGAACAGCAGCATGTCCGCGCCGAGCGGCGTATGCGCGGTGAATACGCGGGCCATCGCGACTCCCCTGGTCGGTACTCGTCAGTCGCCGAAGTCGTACGCGAAGTCGCCGGCATCGACGCGCAACTGCACCCGCGACAGCGGCCGGCCCTGCGAAAGCCGCTGCAGGTATTCCTGGCTGATGCGCGGCAGCACGGTGTTGGTGAGAATCGCGTCGATCATCCGTCCTCCCGATTCGAGCTCGGTGCAGCGGCCGATGATGAGCTTGACGGCTTCGTCGTCGTAATCGAATGGAATCCGGTGGTTCTCGGCGATCCGCTTGCGGATGCGCGCGAGCTGGAGGCGCACGATGTTGCCGAGCATCTCGTCGGACAGCGGGTAATACGGAATCACGACGAGGCGTCCGAGCAATGCCGCCGGAAACACCTTGAGCAGCGGCTCGCGCAACGCCTTCGCGATCGCGTCGGGCTCAGGCGTCAGATCGGGATCGCGGCACATGCCGGCGATCAGGTCGGACCCGACATTCGACGTGAGCAGGACGATCGTATTCTTGAAATCGATGTAGCGCCCTTCGCCATCCTCCATCCAGCCCTTGTCGAACACCTGGAAGAAGATCTCGTGCACGTCGGGATGCGCCTTCTCGACCTCGTCGAGCAGCACGACGCTGTAGGGCCTCCGCCGCACCGCTTCGGTCAGCACGCCGCCTTCGCCGTAGCCGACATAACCGGGAGGCGCACCCTTCAACGTCGATACCGTGTGCGCCTCCTGGAACTCGCTCATGTTGATCGCGATCACGTTCTGCTCGCCGCCGTAGAGCGATTCGGCGAGCGCGAGCGCCGTTTCGGTCTTGCCGACGCCGGAAGGCCCGCACAGGAGGAAGACGCCGATCGGCTTGTTCGGATTGTCGAGCTTCGCGCGCGACGTCTGGATGCGCCGCGCGATCATGTCGAGCCCGTGGCGCTGTCCGATCACGCGCGCATTCAGCGTGTCGGCGAGCTTCAACACCGCCTCGATCTCGTTCTTCACCATCCGTCCGACCGGCACGCCGGTCCAGTCGGCGACGACCGATGCGATCGCCTGCTCGTCGACCGAGGGCAGGATCAGTGGACGCTCGCCTTGCAATGCGCGGAGCGCCCGCTGCTTGTCGCCGAGGCGCGCGAGAAGATCCTCGCGACTTGGCGCCGGTGTCTCGGGCACGGCGGCTGCATTGGAAGCGGCGCTGGCTGCGGCGGGCACTTGCGGCGACGGCGTTGCGGCAGCCGTTGCGAACGTCGGCGCCGCCGCGCGCTCGATCGCCCGGCTCGCCTGCTCGCTCGCGTCGCCGCTGGATTCGACCGGGGCGGTCGACGAATCGCCGACGATGCCGGCACCTTGCGCGCGCAATTGCGCGCGCAACGCGAGAATGTCGTCGACCAGCACCTTCTCGGCCTTCCAGCGCTCCTCGAGCGGCACCAGCCGCTCGCGCTCCGCCGCGAGGCGCCGCGTCACGTCGTTCTTGCGCTCGGCGACGGGCTCGCCGATCGTCTCCTCGCGCAGGACGATGTGCAGCTCGGTCTCGAGCATCTCGATGCGCCGCAGCGCATCCTCGACCTCGGGCGGCGTCGCATGCTGGCTCACGGCCACGCGCGCACATGCGGTGTCGACGAGGCTCACCGCCTTGTCGGGCAGTTGCCGCGCGGGAATGTAGCGATGCGAAAGCCGGACCGCGGCATCGAGCGCCGAATCGAGCAGTTGCACGCGGTGGTGCTGCTCGAGCGTGCTCGCGACGCCGCGCAGCATCGCGATCGCGCGCTCTTCCGACGGCTCGTGTACCTGCACGACCTGGAAGCGGCGTGTCAGTGCCGGGTCCTTCTCGATGTACTTCTTGTACTCGGCCCACGTCGTCGCGCCGATCGTGCGCAGCGTGCCGCGGGCGAGAGCGGGCTTCAACAGATTCGCCGCATCGCCGGTTCCGGCCGCTCCACCCGCGCCGATCAGCGTGTGCACCTCGTCGATGAAGAGGATGATCGGCGCAGCACTCGCCTGCACCTCGTCGATCACCTGGCGCAACCGGTTCTCGAATTCGCCCTTCATGCTCGCACCGGCCTGCAACAGGCCGATGTCGAGCGTCAGCAGCGCGACCTCCTTGAGCGACGGCGGAATGTCGCCCTTGACGATCCGCTGCGCGAAACCTTCGACGACGGCGGTCTTGCCGACGCCCGCCTCGCCGGTCAACAAGGGGTTGTTCTGGCGGCGCCGCATGAGGATGTCGACGATCTGGCGGATCTCCTCGTCGCGCCCCGTCACCGGGTCGAGCTCGCCGCGCCGCGCGCGCTCGGTCAGGTCGACTGCGTAACGACGCAGCGCCTCCTGCTTGCCCATCGCCGCAGCCGGCATCGCGCCGCTGGCCTCGCCCGGCGCAGCTCCGGCCGCCGCAGCTTCGGCGGCGACTTCGCCGTCCTCGGGCGAGCCCTTCACGATCGACGCCATCTGCGAGCCGAGCACGTCGGGCTCGATCTTCTGGAACTCGCGCGAGATCCCGTAGAGCACGTTGCGAAGCGACGTCGTCTTCAGCATGCCGAACAGCAGCGTGGCACTGCGCACGCGCGCGTCGCCGAACATGAGGCTTCCGTAGACCCAGCCCCGCTCGACGGCGTTCTCGATATGCTCGGACAGATCGCTGATCGACGTCGCGCCGCGTGGAAGCCGCTCGAGCGCGTCGGTGAAATCCTGCGCGAGCCTGGCTGGTGCGAGCTCGAAGCGCCGCACGACGCGGTGCAGGTCGCTGTCCTGGTTCTGCAGCACCTGATTCAGCCAATGCGCGACCTCGACATAAGGATTGCCGCGCAGCTTGCACACGACGGTTGCGCTCTCGAGCGCCTTGTAGAGCATTGGATCGAGCTTTCCGAACAGCGCAACGCGGCTGATTTCCGCCATGGTCACTCGCCTCAGCGACTCGAAGAAGATGCACCAAGATGCGGACCGACGTTTCGCGCCCACCGCTCGCAATCGAGCACGAGATCGTCCGCGTCGGACTCGCGGTTGCGGATGGCGAGCCACGTCGTCCATCCGAGCCGGCCATAGCGGCCGAGCGAAGCATCGGGGACTGCGCGACGATCGAGCACGAGCCGCGCGTCCCACGCAAGCTCGACGCCGATGTAGTTGCGAACCCAGCCGACGAGTTGCGCGAAGTGCCGTCCGCCCGGCAGGAACTGCTCGTAGTCGCGCAGCGTCAGCGCGCCGAGCTCGATGCGAAAGCGCGACTGGCCGTCCCAGACTGCGTTCCCGGCAACCGCGGCGACGCCGAGCCGCGATCCGTCGCCATGCGTCCCAAGGCGCGTCCGCTGCTCCGGCGCGAGGCGCAACCAGTGACAGCAGTATTCGACGATGCGAACCGGCACGCTGAAGAATCCGCGCAGCGCCGACGCGAGGCCTTCGGCGTTGCGCGTGAGACGCACGAAGTGGCTCGTGTTCGCGAACTTCGCATGATCGGGTACGGCATCGCGGCGCCGCTGCGCGCTCGATCCGATGCCGATCAGGCTCGCGACATACCGCGAAAAGCTGTCGTCGCCGGGACGGTCAAGGCTCGCCGTCGATTGCGCCTGCGCCCACGCGCGGTAGAACAGCAGGATCAACCGCTGATGGAAGATGTCGGCGAAGCATGCGAGCGTCGGATCGTCGTGGTTGCGCAGGCGGTCGCGAACGAAATCGGTCAGGTGATTCGGCAGCGGCCCGTTCGGACCGAAAAGACCGAAGCTGTGAATGACGATTTTCGGTGGCAAGCCGGATCGTGCGGGACCAAGGCCTGCAATCGTCGCCGGCGCGAAGGCAAGCGACGGTTCCTGCCCGACGCGAACCGGCTCGTCGTTCGGACGCGCGGCGCGCCCGAGCGGCGGCAGCTCGGGATGCGCGGCGTCGATGCGTCGCAGCGCGTAGAAGAGATCGAAGCGAAACGGCGCACCGCCGAGCGCTTCCCAGAACGACCGCAGGCGTCCGGCCGGAGGCGCAGCGTGCGCTTCGCGTTCGACGGGCATCGGGTCGGCGACGTCGGTCATCGCAATGATTCAGGCGATGGGCCTGCTGCCGATGCGCGGCGCAAAAGCGGCGATGCGGCCGCGCTGCAGCGTATTCAACACGGTTTGCGTGTACGTGTTGATCGCGACGTGGCGAGCGAAGAAGCTTTCGAGAACGCGCGCGAAAAGAAACGGACTCGATCCCGCAAAGGCCGTCTCGTCGACGGTGAGTGCGACCTCGACGCCGCGGCCGAAGACGAGCGGGCCCGATTGCGGAAGGCGGCGCGTGACCGGTGCGACGGCGACGCGTGCGACGCCGTCGACATGGCTACGCACCTCGTTCTCCGCCAGCGCCGCGTAGAGATTGAGCAGCTCGCGCAACGCAGCCGCCCCCTGCTCCTCGCCGGCATCGGTGAGCGCGAGGTAGTTGAGCGACAGGTGACTGATGAGCCGCCATGTGACATCGCGCTCGGCGATGGCGGGCGCCGGCCGCGATGGCCCGCGGATGATCCTGATCGCTTCGACCGGAGCGGAGGCGGTGAGGTGAAAATCGGTGTCGCCGCCGACCGGCATCAGCAACGGCAGGTCGCGGTTCGTGCAAAGCGTCTCGACCGAGAGCTGCGCGAGCTTTTCCGGAAACGGGCTTTCGTGCTGGTCGACGATCGACAGGTACACCTCGCTGCCGATGTAGCCGGTGCGCGGTCCGTTTCGCCGCACCGACTCGGAGGCGACCCGCGGCTCTCGCCGCACCGAATAGTAGGCACCGTGCTCGCCTTCGTCGTCGCCCAGCGTCTGATAGAACGGCTTGAAGACGCGCTCTTCGGTCACCGCTGCGGCAACGTGGCCCGCGACGCGCTGCACCGAGTGCACTTCGTAATCGAGCGGTGCCGTGCGATCGGGCACGAGGTGGTATTCGAAGCGTTGCCCGGTGACCGGAACGCGATCGGCGCGCTTGGGAAACAGATTGACCGCGGGCGTGCAGAACAGCGTCAGGTGGCTCTCGTCGACGATGCGCTCGAGGTCGGTCGCCGCGACATCGAACAGCAGGCTGATCGTGACTTCTCCGGCGCTTTCGCCGCTGAACGAGCGCGCGAGATCGCGCAGCGAAAAGAAGAGGTAGCGCGCCGGAGACGCAAAATATTCGTGAAGCAGGCGGTAGCCGGCGAACGCGTTGTTCGCGCACGGGAACATCGCCTGCGCGTCGTCGAACGCTTCGGTGGCGACGGCGCCGTCCGCAAGACGGCGAACGGTCCTTCCGGCGTCCTGCCCGGCGGCCGTCACCGCGCCGACGCAGCGCGCGAAGAGCAGCTCGTAGAGCCGCGTCGCGGTCTCGTCGGTACCGGACAGGAAGAACGTCAACGTGTCGACGGACAGCCGCGACAGCGGCATGTCCTCCGGGGTCTTCAGCGTGATTCGCAGCGCCGATTTGACCGCTGCTTCGGGAAGGATCTTCGCAAGCGGAAGATCAGGCGGCGGACCCGAGAATCGCACGGCGGCAAGCGTGAGCGGCCACAGCGTCACGTCCTGCGTCGTGCGGAACTCGCAGATCGCATCTTCGCTGCGGATCGGCTCGCTGCGCAGCACGCTGTTTCGCGGGAGCGTGAACCCCGATGCGAGATTGCCTTCGAACAGACGCGGCTCGAGGCGCACGATCGCGATCGACGGCGTCGGCGCGAGGTAGTTCGGATACGCGATCTCCAGCAGCCGCTGCGAGAAGCGCGGAAACTCCGCATCCATCTTGAGCTGCACGCGCGCCGTGAGGAAGCTCACGCCCTCGAGCAGGCGCTCGACGTAGGGATCGGCGATGTCGATCCCCGTCATGTTGAGGCGCGAGGCGACCTTCGGAAACTGCGCGGCAAACTCGCCCGCCATCTGCCGGAAATAACCCAGCTCGCGGTTGTAGTAATCGAGCAGCCGCGGATCCATGTCAGTCGGGAAGGGCCGCCCCGAGCGACTGGCCAGCCCCCCGGGGGGCAGCGAGCGGAGCGAGCGTGGGGGGATGTTTCATCCAAGTCGGGAAGGGCCGCCCCGACCGACTGACCGCGCCCCCTTGGGGGCAGCGAGCATCGCGAGCGTGGGGGTCGTTTCATCCTAGTCGGGAAGGGCCGCCCCGAGCGACTGGCCAGCCCCCCGCGGGGCAGCGAGCGGAGCGAGCGTGGGGGGATGTTTCATCCTAGGGGCGCCGGGCCGTCCCAAGCCACTGACTGCGCCCCCTTGGGGGCAGCGAGCACAGCGAGCGTGGGGGTCGTTCCATCGTCAGGTGCCCTGGCTTTGATCGTGCAGCACCACCTGGCCCGTCTCGAGGTCGATGTCGGAGCGGAGCAGGATCTCGAGCGGATACGGCATCGACCAGAGCTCGCCGCGGATCGTCACCGAAAGAACGTTGTGCACGTCGAGCACGTTGTTGCCGGACGTCACCTGGACCTGGATCGAGTTCGGCAGGATGCGCGGCTCGAACTCGATGATGCCCCGGCGTATCGCGGCCTCGAGCTGCGAGCGGTCGACGTTGGAAGCGAGGCGCCCGGCAAGCGAGGGCAATCCGAAGTTGACCACCGAACGCGCAGCGTCGGGATAGGGCGTGAAGTCGATCGACGCATCGAGGTTCGTCGCGTTGAGCAGCCACTGCAGGTCACGCAGCACCCCATCGCGATAGGCTTTTCGCGACAGCACGCGCGCCTGGAGCGACTCCTTCCTGTGATCGGGCTCGAGATCGGTCAGGCGATCGAGCAGTACGGGCCACAGGCGGTCGGATACCGCGCCGCTCGGCGCCCCTTCTTCCCGCTTGTTTGGCTCGGATCCCTCGACCGCCATCCGCGATCCTACGGCGGCGCGGCATCGATGCGGACGTCGCGCACGTCGAGCAACGCGTATTCGCCCGCCTGGGTGGCGAACATCCTCTGTCCGAGGCCGGTATAAGCATCGCCGCCGACGTCGACCCACTCGGTTCGCCGCGCCAGCTTCAGGTCGTCGACGTGCGCGGCCTCGGTGCCCGCGTAGCGCGCGGGAATCAGCGCGACGTGCTCGCCGCCGTTGATCAGCGTCAGGTGGGCCGACGCCCACACGAGGTCGCGCAGGTCGGACGGTGGATCGACTCTCAGGGCGCGCACGCGCGCGAACGGAATCCAGTAGTACTGGCCGTTGACGATCGCTTCGCAGATCGGACCGAGCCGCGAATCGGCATCGGCGATCCATTCGAAGTCGACGCCGTCGATCGATCCTGGCGTCGTGGGCGCCGCTTCGAAAGCCGATTCGCGCAACTCGCGGGCTGCCGCAGAATCGCCGGCGGACAGACGCTGCAGCGCCTGGACCAGCAGCCCCATCCATTCGAAGGGTTCTCCGAGGAACTGCGGCGCGCGCTTGCCGGCGAACACGTCGGCGCGAAAAAGCTCGCAACGGATCGCCTCGCGATACGTCTGCGCCATCGGCAGCGCCTTCGCCGACAACTGCGCGCAAACCTGCAGCTGCTCCAGCGCGCGCTTCCACTGTCCGAGCAGCAGCAACAGCTGGAACAGGTAAGTGCGCAGGTTCGGGTCGGCCGGTGCGGCGCGCACCTCCTTCTGCACGCGTGCGAGCTCGTCGGACAGCGATCCGTCGAGGCGTTGCGCGAGCTTTCCCTTCGCATCCATCGTCATCGATGCCGCGGTTCGTGATGCCGGCGGTCGGCCGCGCGGAGCGAATGACGCCACCCCGCGCGCAACTCATATCGCTTCGCGATACCTCCCGGCGACCCCACGGTCGCGACGAGAGCGAATCGACGTGCTACTGGCTCGCCTTGATGTCCCACTGCTTGTCGACGGAGCCGCCGCCACCGCCTTTTTCCGTCTGCGGGACGTACGACGTCTTGAGCTTGCTCCCCTGGAACGAGTACGACGCGATGACGTCCGCGCCCTGCGACCCCTGGAGACTGACGTTCGTGACGAGCACCTCGTTCAACTCGACCTTGAGGTAGGTGAGCGGCGAGCCGCCTGCTTTCACGGCGTGGCATTCGATCTTGCCGAGGTGATCGCCCTTCGCGCACTTGTCGAGCAGCGTCGGGTACGCCTTGTCGATCTTCACCGTGGCCTGCAGGTCGTGGAACGTCGCCTTCCCGGCGCCGCCGCCGCCGCCGCGATCCAGCGCGTGCGGCTGCGTCGCACCCCAGCTGAAGGAC
The DNA here is from genome assembly GCA_025925475.1 of Burkholderiales bacterium. Taxonomy (GTDB): domain Bacteria; phylum Pseudomonadota; class Gammaproteobacteria; order Burkholderiales; family Casimicrobiaceae; genus VBCG01. The sequence continues at coordinate 18,088 of JAICLP010000002.1, forward strand.
TCCACGTCGATCCAGTCCTTGTGCTGCGAATCCTTCGACTCGCCGTCCACGCCCTCCACCTTCAAATACAGTGCGATTGCCATGCTTCGACTCCCTTTCGACGTTGCGAGGGCGGCACGACTTCGCGACGCGTGGGCGTCTTGCCGCTCTCCGACCGGCTACTGCAAAGAATGGAAGCGGGTCTCTAGCTCGCGGCCTGCTTCTCGCCCTTGACCGATGGCAGCTTCGAAACCAGTCGCAGGGATACGGTCAATCCCTCGAGCTGATAGTGCGGCCGCAGGAACATCTTCGACGTGTAGTAGCCCGGATTGCCCTCCACTTCCTCGACGACCACCTCGGCCGCGGCAAGGGGCTTCATCGCCTTGATGTCCTGCGAAGAATTCTTCGGGTCCCCGTCGACGTAATTCACGATCCAGTCGTTCAGGTAGCGCTCCATGTCGGCGCGCTCGCGGAACGTGCCGATCTTGTCGCGCACGATGCACTTCAGGTAATGCGCGAAGCGATTGCAGGCGAACAGGTACGGCAGGCGCGCCGACAGGTTCGCGTTCGCGGTCGCATCGGGGTCGTAGTATTCGGATGGCTTTTGCAGCGACTGCGCGCCGATGAACGCGGCGTTGTCGGTGTTCTTCCGGTGCAACAGCGGCATGAAGCCGTTCTTCGCGAGCTCGGCCTCGCGCCGATCGCCGATGGCGATCTCCGTCGGGCACTTCATGTCCTGGCCGCCGTCGTCGGTCGGGAACGTGTGCACCGGGAGGTCCTCGACGACGCCGCCACCTTCGACGCCGCGAATCGACGTGCACCAGCCGAAGTACTTGAACGAGCGGTTGATGTTCACCGCCATCGCATAGGCGGAGTTCGCCCATGTGAAGCGCGAGTGGTTCGCGCCGTCGGTGTCTTCCTCGAACTCGAACTCGTCGACGGGATTGGTTCTTGCGCCGTAGGGCTGGCGAGCGAGGAAGCGCGGCATCGCGAGGCCGATGTAGCGCGAATCGTCCGATTCGCGCAGGCTTCGCCACGGCGCGTACTCGGTGTTGGTGAAGATCTTCGTCAGGTCGCGCGGATTCGCGAGCTCCTGCCACGAATCCATCTGCATCACCGACGGCGCGGCGGCCGCGATGAACGGGCAATGGCTCGCCGAGCTGATCTTCGCCATCTCGCCCAGCATCTCGACGTCGGGCGGGCTGTGGTCGAAGTAGTAGTCGCCGACGAGGCATCCGTACGGCGTGCCGCCGAGCACGTCGTACTCGGCTTCGTACACCTTCTTGAAGATCGGGCTCTGGTCCCAGCCGACGCCCTTGTAGCGGCGCAGCGTCCGATGCAGCTCCTTCTTCGAGATGTTCATCACGCGGATCTTCAGCATCTCGTCGGTCTCGGTGTTGTTGACGAGGTACGAGAGGCCGCGCCACGCGCTTTCGAGCTGCTGGTACTCGGGATGATGGATGACGAGGTTGATCTGCTCGGAGAGCTTGCGGTCGATCTCGGCGATGATCGCCTGCACGGTCTTGTACGCGTCGGGCGATATGCTGACGCTCGACGCGAGCGCCTGCTCGGCGAGCGTGCGCACCGCCGTCTCGACCGCTTCCCGCGCCTGGTCGGTCTTCGGCTTGAACTCCTTCTGCAGCAGCGTCGAAAGATCGCTGGTCTCGAGCGCCTGCGCTTGACCTTCGGTTCGTCCCTGGGTGGTCACTGCCATGATCGATGCTCCGATGTGATCAGGATGAAGACTTCTGCGCGCCGCCGGCGCCTGCCGGCTTTGCACCCGGTGCATTCGGAACCGCGGCGAGCGTCTTCAGCAGGCTGGGATCCTGCAACACCTTTCCGATCAGCTCCTCGGCGCCGGTCTTTCCATCCATGTAGGTGAGAAGGTTCGCAAGCTGCGTCCGCGCCTCGAGCAGCTTGCTGAGCGCGCCGACCTTCTTCGCGATCGCCGCCGGCGAGAAATCGTCCATGCTCTCGAACGTGATGTCGACGTTCAGGTTGCCCTCGCCGGTCAGCGTATTGGGCACCTGGAATGCAACGCGCGGCTTCATCGCCTTGAGGCGCGCGTCGAAGTTGTCGATGTCGATGTCGAGGAACTTGCGGTCGGCGACGTCGGGCAGCGCCTCGGCGGGCTTGCCGGACAGATCAGCCATGACGCCCATCAGGAAGGGCAACTGGATCTTCTTCTCCGATCCGTAGATTTCGACGTCGTATTCGATCTGCACGCGGGGCGCGCGGTTGCGCGCGATGAACTTCTGCCCACTCTTTCCCTTCGCGACCATCGATCTCTCCTTCCTCGCTTGAGGCCGCAGGCATGAAAGCCGGCGACCGATGTACGCAATGCCCCGTCAACCCTCTGCCGGCTTGATCCCCGCGATCGCCTCGATCTGCGCGATGCTGTCCGGCGCCATGTCGCGCATGATATCCATAAAGCCGGAGCCGATCAGCCGTTGCGCGCGCCGGATCAGCAGCGGCGCGGGATTCGACGGCTCGCTTCGCGCCAGGAACTCGCAGACCGCATCGAGCGCGCGCAGCGCATCCTGCCGGCTTTGTACGACGCCGAGGCTGGCGCCGCCCGCGGAGTCATTGCCGACAACGGCCGTCTCGGAAGATCCGTCGCCAGCCTGTCTCGGGGACACGACCAGGCGACCCAGCGTCTCCAGCAACGTGCGCGTCGTTTGCAGGTCGGGAGCATCGACCGATCCCATCCGCTCGACGGCGAGGACCTGGATGGCGCGGCAATGATCGAGCGCCAGCGGGATCGCGGCGAGGCCGGCTGCATCGTTGCGCTCGACGGCGGTCCTGACCGCTTGCAACAGTTGCGCCTCGGTCATTCCGGACGCAGCCGGATCGCGCTTGAGAATGCCTTCGGCCGTGCGCACGCTGATTGCGCCGACCGGCGTCGAGATGAGGCTCGCTGCGCGCACGTCGCGCAAAAGACCGCTTTCGTCGGCGAAGCCGGACAAGGCGTTCGCGCGCATGACCGGATCGGACTCGCCGTCGACCGTCAGTCTCGGATGAGCCTCGTCCCAATGCGCGTCGAGGAGGCGGCGTGTCAGTTCGATCCCGCGGACGAATCCCGGCAGGCCGTCGATCCTCGTCAGCGCACGCGTCAACAGCAGCGCCGCGCGCACGTCCTTCGTCCTGCGCAGCAATTCGCTCGACTGCTCGAGCACGCCCTTCCAGTCGGGGTCCTCGGCCGGAATGATCGTATCGCCATACTGCTGCTCGGGCTTTCCGGCAGCCGCATTCATCAACGACATGAACGCCTCGTCGTACTCGAGGTTCGGGCCGCACGGCGGCTCGACCTCGGTCTCGCGAAGCCATTCGTCGACGTTCATCGCATCCATGCCGCGCTTGCTGCAATCAGATATGGCGGGTCGATACTCTAGACCTTCACGATGTTCGCGTCACCACCCGCCGGACGGGACTATTCACGAAAGCGAAGGGGAACTTCGGTCGAGCCGGCGGCGGTGACGTCGACCTCCTTGCGGATCACCGGCGGATTTTCCTGGTCGTTGCGCGCCTCGATATGGTGCCGGCCGGGCGACAGCTGCAGTTCGCGCGAGGGGGGACTCGGACCCACGAGCGCGCCATCGACGTAGACATAGCCGAACGGCTGGACCCGAATGTGGACGGTTCCTGTTGACGCGCCCGCCACGTTGGACGCGCTGGATGCCGCTGCAGCGCCTGCCGCCGCTGCGCCTGCCGCCGCCTCCGTGCGAGGCCGCTCCTGCGGTTGCGCCGACTTCGCAACCGGCGGGGTCGCGGCCGCTGCCGGCTTCGCCGCCGGCGCCGTTTCGCGCGCGTTCTCGCGCGACTGCCGCATCAGTTGCTGGATGCGAACCGCTGCTTCCTGTGCGTAGCGCGACTGCGGGAAGCGACGCCGAAACGTCCGGAGGTCGTCGATGTTGTCGGTGTTGCGAAGCGCGGTCCAGCGTCGCTCGTCCTCGGGGATCGCGGGCGGTTTCGGCCTGGGCACCGCTTCCGTTTCTGGCGCAGCGCTCGGCGGCTGCTCGGAAGCGCTGGCCGCCGCTGGCAATGGCGACGGCTCCTGTGCAGACAACGCTTGCGCTGGCGCTGGCGGCGCTGGTGGTGGCTCGGTTGATTGCGGTTGGGCGGGTGGTGCCGATTGCGTCCGCGGCGCCGGGGGCGACGATTGCAATGCCGGCGTTTGCGGTAGTGGCGACGATTGCGGCGCCGGCGTCGACGGTGACGATTGCGGTGGATTCGCCGGTGTGCCTGCCGGTGGAGCCGGTGTCGTGACGGCGCCCGTCTTCGCGACAACGGGTGCCGACGCGAGCTCGAAGGGTCTCGCGATCACGAGCCACGCGACGACCGCAACGACGACGATGCCCGCAACGAGCGCGATGGGACGCCACGGCATCGGCTTCGCCGCATCTTCAAGCGCAGGACGTGCATCGCGGGGGGACGGTGGCGATGCGACGTCCTTCGGCGTTGCGATGGCCGCCTTGGCCGCGTTGGCCGCGTTGGCTGCCTTGGCCGGCTGCGGTGTCGCGCTCCTCGGCAACGGCGGCGAACGTCGCAAGCCGGGGACGAGCACCGTGCGATCCGCTTCTTCTTCCGGATCGTCGATCGTTGCGACCCCTTCCGCGTCGATGCCTTGCCCGGATCGCGTCCGATCGTCGGCCGGCGCATCCGCGAGTCGCGTCCTGGAAGCATCGCTCGCGACATCGCGAACGGCAGCCGGCCGGCCATCCATGCCCAGAAGGCTTCGCCATTCGGCAATCGACTGCGGCCGCGCTTCGGGGCGCACGGCAAGCCCGCGATCGATGCCGCCGAGAAACCGCGGATCGAAGCCCGCGATGCCCCGAGTCGCGAGGGGCTCGAGCGGATCCTTGATCACACGCGCGACCGCCGTCGGCGGCGGCTTGCCGACGATCGCCCCGTGCAGCACGGCCGACAGCGCATAAACATCGGTCCACGGCCCCTGCTTGAGATCCGTTTCCTCGGCGTACTGCTCGATCGGCGCGTAACCCGGCTTCAGGATCACCGTGAACGCCTGCGTCATGTCGCCGATCGTCCTGCGCGCCGCGCCGAAGTCGAGCAGCACCGGCTCGCCGTTCTCGAGGATCTGGATGTTGTCGGGGGCGATGTCGCGGTGATAGCAATGATGCAGGTGCAGAAGCGCCAGCGCGTCGAGCAGCGGCACGAGCAGCCGCTTCAACCACGCCTGGCTCGCCTGCTCGGGATGCTCGCGCAGGATTTCCTTGAGCGTGCGGCCCTCGTAGTGCGGCATCGCCATGTACGCGGTGCCGTTCGCCTCCCAGAAGCGATACACCTTGACGAGCGCCGGGTGATCGAACTGCGCGAGAAGACGCGACTCGTTGATGAAGCTGCGCAGGCCGGCCTCGAACGTCTGCTGATGCTGCGCCGAGCGCACGGCGACCGTCTGGTCGCCGCGCCGGCTTGCGAGCGCGCTCGGGATGTATTCCTTGAGCGCGATCGAGCGGTGCAGCGTGTGATCGAACGCGAGATAGACGACGCTGAAGCCGCCTTCGCCGATAACGCGCGTGATCTCGAACTCGTTGATGCGCGTGCCGATCGGCAGCGCATTGCTTGCAAGCGCCTGCGCGCCGCTCGCTTGCGCCGTCACGCCCGGCGATGTCACGTTGCCCGGCATGCCTCGCCGAACAGCGACACGAACAGGTCGGCATCGAGCGATCCGTCGTGCATGAAACCTGCGCTCGCGCGATTGGCGCCCGTCCACCAATAGCTCGTCGTTCCCGCCGGCTCGAAGCGCTGCGCGAGGTCGGGCCATGGAAACGCCGATCGTGCGTTGAGCGGCACGGTCGCGAGATCGCCGGTTTCGATGGCGAGATCGTCGAGGACGCTGCCGATGTCGTCGCCCGCTTCATTGCCGAAGATGCGCGACGCGATCTCGTCGAGGCGTTGGTCGAACTCGTCGCTGCGAAGCGTCCGAAGCGACTGCTCGACGAGCCGCGACACGTCCTCGCCGGCCTGCGGCAACGAGCGAATCCATCCGTTCGGCTGCGCGGGCAGCGGCGCGACGATGCCGAACGGAAAGCTGCGCCCGACGCGGTCGCTGCTCGCGGCGACGACGGCAAGGCACGGTTGCGGCGCGATCGCCTCTGCGGGCAGCAGCGTTCGCCACACCGGCGCCTTCGCATAACAACTGTGCCACGCTTCCGGCATTCGCTCGCGCAGCGCCGTCATTCCGGACTGGAACCACCGGTCCAGCGCGACGATGATCGGCCGCGACAAGCGGCGCGACACGAAATCGCCGGCCGCCGGACTCTTGCCGTACCAGCCGAAGGTCACTGTTTCGAGGTTGCCGTCGGTCACGATTTCGGCGGACAGCGGAACTGCTCGAGCGCCGGCAATTGCAGCGGATTGGCGACGCTTTGTGCGACGACGTCGAATTCGACCGGATGACCGCCGAGCGTGAACGTCGCGCGGATCGCTTCGGGCCGATCGGTCGCAAGCACCCGCGCGCGGCGGAACAGACGATGCAGCGCCCACGCGCCGCTCGTATCGATCGTCCCGCCGACGTCGGGCACCGTGGAGAGGCGCACCGAGTGCGCGCCGGCGGCCGGCGGCCAGCGAATCGTGCGCGGACCCGGTGACGCCGTCGAAAACGACATCGGCTGGCCATCGATCGTCAGCACGACTTCCTTGATCGCGGGATCGAGCGTACGCGCGCGAAGGTCGACCTGGAACGAAGGCTCGCCTGCGCCACTCGCGAAGAACGCGTCGCGAATCTCGGCCGCCTGCATGAACGCGGCGAGGCCCGGAATCGACGTGACGCCGCTTCCCTCGCGGAGCTTCCACGGCCGCGTCGACATGTTGACCTTGTCCGCGAGGTTCTTCTGGAAGTATTCGTCGAAGACGCCATTGGGCCGGAAGAGCGCGGCGAAATCGGCGGCGCCGACGTCGGTCGACGAGTCGCGGAAGAACGGAAAGCGGCCGTCGATGCGGCGGTGACACGCATCGCCGACCGCGCCTCCGATGCTCGCGGTGAGCGAGCTTTTCGCGATCTCGGTGGCCTGGCCCGAGCCGGTGCCCGCGAGTCGAACCAGCACCCGGCGGACGAGCTCGGGATCGGTCGACGTCTGCGCGCGGACGATCGGCTCGCGATCGGGCGGCGTCAGGTTCGCGTCGCGCGCGCTTTGCAGGCGCACGAAGTAGTCGGACAACGCGCGAAACGTCGCCAGCGTGTCGTCGATCGGCGGCTTGCCCTGCGCAGGCTGCGCGACGAGCCTTCGCAGGTCGGCGAATTGCGAATCGACGATCTGCTCGGGCCTGTTCGCGCGAGCATCGCTTGCGCTTGCCGACCCGAGGTCGATCGAGGTCCGGCTCCGCGCGATCTCCTTGCCCTTGTTGACGATTGCGCCGGCCGCGTTCTGCACGATCGAATCGTTACCGGCTTTATCCGCGGGCGTCAGCGTCGTCTCGCGGACGATGGCCCGAATCAGGATCGGCAGCGGCGAATCGGGGCTCGCGAGGATGCGCGTGATGCGAATGCTGTCGGCGAGCGTCGGCGTCGGGCGCAACTCGATGTCGTCGATGAACTTCTTCCACTCGGCGACGTACTCGTACATGTACAGCTCACGCACCTGCCGCACCAGGCGCACATCGAAACGGTCGCGCAATGCATTGGCGCGCTGCGCAACCGCGCCGCCTCCGCTGTCGCCGAGCACCCACGCCTCCTCGCCGCCGATCGACAGCGCGAGCTTGTCGGCTTCCTTGCTGAAGCCGTCGCGGTAGCCGTTGAAAGTAAAGAGACCCGGCACGCCGCGAAGCTCGGTCTCGCCGCTCACGCGCCGGAAGACCTGCGTCCCCTTGTCGCCCGAATTCTCGGAGAGCTTGAAATCGGGGAAATTGCGGCTCGCGAGCTCGGCCTTGATCCGCTTGTAGATGCGCTCCGCCGGCGAGACGCGCGCGAGATGCTGGCGTGCATCGCGTACCAGCGCATCGTCGACGACATAGGGCGATGACACCGCCTTCGCGTCGAGCAGCCCGTGCAGGTGGCGCGCGACCGCTTCGCGAACGTCCTTGCGCTCGCTCGAAGCGGCGTCGTATTCGCCGGCGAGATCCTCCGACAGCGACGCGACGAGCGCATTCGCGTCGTAGTGCGCGGCGTCGTGCAGCATCTGGTACGCCTTCAATCGACGGTAGACGAGACCGAGGTCGTCGCGGTCGACCGCATCGCGAAGCGACGCTTCGGCGTAGCGCGCGACGCGCGGAAGGAACGCGTCGCCGAGGAGCTGCTGATACGTGGCGCTCGCTGCCGCATCGAGCTTCCTGCCCTGGTACAAGCCGAAGCGCCAGCCGAGTGGCGGCGCGTCGGCGGGGAATGCGTCGGGCGTCGCAACACGACGCGTTTCGTCGAGCAGCGGCACGACGCTGCCCGGACGCTCGTCGGCGACGAACTGCGCCGCGTGATCGCGGAGCGCCGCGACGCGCGTGGCGACGTTCGCCAGGTAATCGGAGTTGTGGCGATAGCTCGTCGACCACCCGATGACGAGCCCGGCGAGGACCGCGGCGACCGCGCCGTAGCCTGCGAGGCGAAGCGTGTTGCGCGTGCGCTCTCGCCGCCAGTCGCGGCCGGCGAGATGCGATTCGGCGAAGATGACGCGCTCGAGCAGGTTCTGCAGGAAGTAGCTCTTGCCCGTCGCGCGCGCGACCGGCGAATCGACGCGTGCGTCGACCTTGAACTTGCGCTCGAGCGCCCCGAGGACGCGGTCGAATGGCGTCCCTTCCTGCGTTCCGCTCGTGAAGTAGATCCCGCGCATCAGCGGCGCGTCGCGGAACTTCGATTGCGCGAAGAGCGGCGACAGGAACTGCTCGACGACGTCCTCGAGCGCCGCGAACTCCTGCGGGAACGCGTAGGCGAGCGCGCGTCCCTTGAGGTCGCGCTTGCCGAGCAGCAGATCGGGCACGCCCGCGTACAGCCTGCGCGTCAGCAGCTCGAACTCCTTGCGGAACGCAGGCACGAAGTCGAAAGCGCCATCGACCTCGCCGCGATAGGGAAAGGTGAAGCCCCACACCTGCGCGCGCTCGTCGCGCGACAGCGGTTCGAAGTAGTCGCTGAACCCGGCCAGCAGATCGACCTTCGTGACCAGCACGTAGACGGGAAACTGGATGCGCAGCGCATTGCGCAGTTCCTCGAGCCGCTGCTTCAGCATCGACACGTGCAAAAGGCGCTCGGCGGGCGTTTGCGACAACAGATCCGCGACGCTGACGGTCAGCAGCACGCCGTTGATCGGCTGCCGCGGACGGAACTGGCGCAGCAGCTTCAGGAAGCCTTCCCACTCCGCCTTGTCGGCCGCTTCATTGCTGTCCTGCGTCGTATAGCGGCCGGCCGTGTCGATCAGCACCGCGTCGTTGGTGAACCACCAGTCGCAGTTGCGTGTGCCGCCGACGCCGCGAATGGCCGCCTTGCCGAACTGCTCGGCGAGCGGGAATTGCAGTCCCGAATTGACGAGCGCCGTCGTCTTCCCGGAGCCGGGCGAGCCGACGAAGATGTACCACGGCAGCTGATAGACGTACTGGCCGCCCAATTGGGCTACGCCACCGGCCTCGCTGCCGCGGAGCTTCGCGTGCTTCAGCACGCCGACCGCAGTCTCGAAGCGCTTGCGCAGCTCCTCGACTTCCTCCGCGCCTTGGGCCGGTGACCCCGGCGATGCGGGCGCCGCCGATTGCGCGAGACGACTGAGGAGACGCGCGTTCATGTCCTTCTGCCGCCACCAGCGAACGACCAGCCACAGAGCGTAGAGCGCGAACAGGATTGCGATCAGCGTCCATTGCGCGGCATCGGTCGCGAGCGGCTTCGCGTCGCCGAACGCGACGATCGCACCGCGCCACCAGACCAGGAACGAAACGAGGACGAGGCCGACGAAAACCCAGAACGGCTTGCTCGTGAAGAGCGCGGCGAAACGTCTCATTCCGCGGCCTCCCCAGTGCTCATCGCGGCGCGTTCAACTGCCGCTCGATCTCGGCCGGCGCGAGCTCGAGCGTAATCTCGACGCGCCGATTGCGCGCACGGCTCGCCGCGTCGGTATTGGGAACGATAGGGTCCGCTTCGCCGCGTCCCTCGGCGCGCATACCTCCATGCCGCTTCATATTCTGCTCGAGCAGCCGCACCACGTTGTCCGCGCGCGCCTGCGACAGATCGACGTTCGACTGGAAGCGCCGCGTGTTGATGCGCACGTCGTCGGTGTAGCCGCGCACGACGACGTCGCCGTTCACTTCGTCGAGGGCGGCGGCGACGTGGCGCAGCGTCGGCAGGAAGCTCGTCTTGATGTCGGGCGAACCCGAGTCGAACAATGTCTCGCCGAGAAGCGTCACCTTGCTGTACGTCGGCTCGTCGGCGACGTCGACCAGGTGCTGCTCGATCTCCGGCTGCAGGAACCTGCGCAGGCGTGCAGGCGGTGGCGGCGGCGCCTTGAGCGGCGCAGGCGGTGGCGGCAGCTTGATCGAATAGATCGATGCGACCACGGGATCCGAGCGCGTCGAAAGGCGCGCATGGAACCAGTAGTAGATGCCGACTCCGAGCAGGAGCGCAAGCAAGGCCACGATCCAGAACGGCACGAGCCGCAAACCGCGGCGGCCCGTGTCCGCCGCGCCCTGCCAGTGCAACGCGAGCGGACGCTCGGTCTCGCCGCGCGCGGTACGGATGATGTCGGCAAGCCGCTGGCGCAGCGTCTCGAGTTGCGTGCGCCCGTTGTCGACGATGCGGTAGCGTCCCTCGAAGCCGAGGCCGAGGCACGCGTTCATGAGCTCCAGCAGCTCGATGTGCTGCTGCGGGTTCTGCGCGAGGCGCGACAGCAGCTGGAAGAACTTCTCGCCGCCCCACGCCTCGTTGTGGAACGTGACGAGCAGGCTGTTCTTGCTCCAGACGCCCGAGCCGCCCCACGGCGTCTGCGCGACCGTTTCGTCGAGCGCCGTGCACAGGCAATAGCGGGCGCCGATGATCGTCTCGTTGCGGATGCCAGCCTGCTTGGCCCGTGACTCGAACAGGTGAACCTGCGTGATCAGGTACTCGCGCAACGCCGCCGGATCGGGATGCATCGGCATCGCGCGAAGCTGCGCAATCAGGTTGAGCAGCGGATTCGCCGCGGCGAGGAGCGGCGTTGCGCCGTGGACGAACTCATCGAACTCCGGCGCAAGCTTCACGCCCGGCTGCACGGCGGCTAACACATCGACAGCGGCGGGATCGTCAGCCATTTCGAACCTGCAGGCGGCCCGCTACCTCCGGATCGCCCAGAACTCAAGCGCAAGCTCGGGGAATTCACCCGCGATGTGCATGCCCATGCCGCCCGAGCGATCGAGCTGTTTCCAAAGCTCGTGCGTCGTGTCGAGCTCGAAATAGTTGTAGCCGGCATTATAGGGAAGCTGGCGCGGCGCGACAGGGAGCGGTCGCAGCCCGACGCCGGGCAGATGCAGGTTGACGAGATCACGGAGCTTCTCGACCGGGCCGATCTTCACCTGCGCGGGGAAGCGGGCGCGCACCACTTCGGGCGGCACCGCGGCCGACACCGCGAGCACGAACGACGCGGTGCGCACGAGGTCGGGCGACGGCATGATCGCCACGCGCACGCCGTGGCTGCGGTCCTGCAGCTCGATCGGGATGACGCCCTGCTCGAGCACCATCGACAGCGACGTGCGCAGATCCGCCATCAGCGGCGCGAAGCACAGGGCAAGATTGTCGTGGTCGTAGGCGGGATAGTTGCCGGGACGGCGGTTGGGGCGCGTGTGCGTGCAAAGGTCGCCGGCGAGTTGCAGCATGCCCGCGAAGAGCCGCTCGGGATGGAGCGTCGGCACGCTCGCCCAGTGGCGCACGACGGGCTCCCAGCGATTGACGAGCTCGAGCATCAGGAAGTCGCCGACTTCGGAGATGCCGCCCTTGCCCGGATGCGCGAGCCGCGCGGCCAGCGCTTCGCCGCGCTGATGCAGAAGGCCTTCGAGCTCGCGCGTGAAGTTGCCGAGGACGTCGTGCAATCCGGACGCGAGGATCGGCGGGATGAACGCGCGATCGAGCACGACCTGGTTGTCGGGGCGCCGCTCGACGACGTGCGCCACCTTGACTCCGATCGACGCATCGGTCATCTCGCTCTGCCGCACGAGCCGCAGCCGCATTTCCCCGAGTTGCACGATCGCGGACTCGCCGCCGCTCGAGTTCACGTCGGGGACGTCGCTTTCGCTCACCCGAAAGCGTGCGAGCGAACGCGGATCGTCGGTGAACGTCACCGCTTCGGCCTGCTGGCGCGCGAGCGGAATCGACAGGTAGACGAGCTGATCCTTGTCGGCAGGCGCGATCTCGAGGGGCTCGGGCGCAGCGCCGTGCGCGGGTACGTGAAACGGCGTGCCGTCCGGCAGGATGCCCTGCGCCGATGCGATTGCGATGCGACCGAGCGCGAGCGCGTCGGCATCGAGCCTCAGCTCCCGAAAGCCCCAGAAGAAGCCTTCCATCGGCAGCGCCCGCGCATGCGCGAAGAACTCGAAGAAGCGCTCCTGCTGCTGGAAGTGCTGCGGCCGCAGGAACATGCCTTCGGACCACACGACCTTGCTGCTCCACGCCATGCTCGCGCTCCCCTGTCGCTTTCGTGTCGCCGAACTGCGGACCCGCGCTGCTCACGCACGCGCGGGTGACCAGGCCGGCGCGGCGGCGCCCGGCGCGACCCGAGCGTAGTTTGCCAAGCATGCGGGCGGCAGGGAATACCGATGTGCTGCGGACGACGATCCGTCGCCGGCAGGCGCGAGCCGGCGCGCGACCGACCCGACACACTGAATTGACGGTCATACCAGTCGCGATGTAGCGTACGCGAACGTCGCGGTCGCGCATAGATCGCGGGAACACCGCCGAGGGGGCGGGATGCGCAAGCGTTCAATATCAAGCGTTCGCGCACGGCAGGTCGCTTCGTGCTCCCGCCGCCTTACCATCGGCCTGCTGGCTGCGCTGGTATTGGTCATTCCGGGGATATCGCATTGCGCTAGCCCGCGCGAGGGCACACCCACCATTGTGCTGGACCCTGGTACCCACACAGGGCCAATTCGCCGGCTTGCGAGCGATCAGGCGCAAACGATCCTCGTTACGGTGTCCGACGACAAGTCAGCCCGGCTCTGGAATCTTCGCAGTCGCCAGCTGCTCGGCACGTTGCACCCGCCTATAGGCCCCGGTCCGCTCGGGCGCCTGTACGGCGCCGCGGTATCGAGTGACAACCGAGTCGCGCTCGCCGGCACGACCGCTGCGAAAGGCGGGCTTCATCTCATCTACTTCTTCGACCTTCTGAGCCACTCGGTTGTCGGGTCATTCGACGCGCGCGGCGGCAACATCAAACGCCTCGAATTTTCGCCGGACGGCGAATTACTTGCAGCAGCTTATGCCGATTCTCCTGCCGTCCGGGTATTCAACCGCCACGGAGAACTCGTCTACGAAGAGGCACTGCGAGGAGACGCCTATTACCTTGCCTTTTCCTCGCTTGGACAGATGGCAGTCTCCGTCAGTGACGGGACTATTCACTTGTATGCGACGTCGGGTCAACGCGTCACCGCCGCGGGCACGATTTCGACGATCGTGAGCGATCCGAGGGGCGTCAGCTTCTCGCCGGACGGTCGGCTGCTGGCCGTCGGCTATCTGTCCCGCACGGTATCCGGCCGGGTGCGCGTCGATGTGTTCGAGGCGGAAACGCGTCGTCTTGCCAAAGCGATCGAGTTCACTGATATCGATCGTGGCAATCTGATGAACGTCGCATGGCAGTCGGACGGACACGCGTTGTACGCGGCGGGGTCCGGCTATCGAGACCGGAATCGATTCATCGCCAAGCGAATTTCATGGCCGGAGGGCGTTGCCGTCGACATCGACGTCGGCCACGACTCGGTGCTCGATCTGATGAGTTTGCGGAATGGCACCGTCGTGTTCGCAACCGCCGAACCGAGCTGGGGAGCGATACGAGGTGATCGAGTGGTCGGCATCGTTCCAACGCCCACGAATCGATTCACCGAGGCGTCGGCGCTGCGCACGAGCGAGAACAGTCGCGTTGTGAGCTGGGGAAATGAACCAGGGGGAAAGCCGGTTCACTTCAATCTCGAAACACGCCGGATCGACGACGGCATGGGACATGTCCGGCAGCCGCCCGAGCCGTCGACAAGGGAAACGGTCATCGCAAAATGGGAAAACAACTACGAGCCGACGATCAATGGTGGGCGAGTCGCTCTCGAGCCATCGGAGATCTCCCGCGCCGTAGCAACGCTCCCTGACGGCGTCCTGCTCGGCACCAGCCGAGCACTACGCGCATTCGACGCGGACGGCAGGCAGCGCTGGGCGCGGTTTCTTCCGACCGAGACACGTTCCGTCGTTCTCTCCGCGGACCGGACCCTCGCCGTCACCGCAATGCTCGACGGAACGATCCGTTGGTGGCGAGTTTCGGATGGCATCCTTCTCATGTCGTTCTTTGCGACGACCGACCGGCGCTGGGTTCTATGGACCGAGCACGGTTATTTCGATGTAAGCGCCGGGGGAGAGGACCTGATTGGATGGGTCGTCAATCGACCGGAAGGCGATCGCACCGACTACTACCCGATATCGCGCTTTCGCGAACGCTATCTTCGTCCTGATGTCGTGGATCGCATCCTTGTCGATCGCGATCCTGACCTTGCGCTCGCCCATGCAAACGAGGCGCGGCGCGCCATCGTCGCGTCCGAGAGTGCAGAAGCACGGGAAAGGTTGGAAAAACGCATCGCGATCGCGCGTCCTGAAAATGCATTGCCACCCACCGTTTCGCTCGTCACACCGGCCGATGTGGAGCTGATTGATTCGACGATATCCATCGGATACACGCTGTCTTCCGACGGTCCCGTGTCTTCGATCATGGTCCGCATCAACGGCCATTTGCAGGACACGACCACCGAACCGATCCCGCCGACCGATGGCAAGAGCGTCGGGAAGCTTCTCCTGACGACGCCGGAAGATCATGGGACGGTGCAGATCATTGCGACCAACCAATATGGCGCCTCGCCACCGGCAACCGTCCACTTCAACATAGTGTCGAAAACGGCTGCCGGCATCGGCACGCCGCATGCGTCCCGTCTCTATTTGCTGAGTATAGGCATCGGTAGATACGCGAATTCGAAATTCGACCTGCCAACGGCCGCTGACGACGCGAAGGAGATGACGCTGGCATTAGGTCGGCAGGAAGCGCAGGGGAACCAGCAGATCGTCGCAAAGCTGCTTTTGGATGAACACGCGACGCGTGCAGAAATTCTGAAGGCGATGAACTGGCTCGCAACGACGCCCGCTCAACAGGACGTTGCGATGCTTTACTTGGCAGGGCGCGCCGTTGCCGACGCCACTGACAGTTACCAGTTCCTTCCACACGATGCGGACCCCGGAAATCTTCGCGATACCGCTATTTCCGAAGAAGAATTGGGAACGTCGCTCGGTGCGACGAAGGGCAAGGCAATCCTGCTCCTGGATACGTGTCACTCAACCGGATCGCGCGGGTCGCGCGTGAAACTCGATTTGAGCCGTTTGGCGAACAAATTCTCGAGTCCCGAATTCGGCGCGGTGGTCCTTGCGGCGTGCGACAGGCGCGGGGTCGCGAACACCGACAAGGGGTCGCCCTTCGCAGCCGCCGTCGTCGAAGGACTGTCCGGAAAGGCGGACGAGCGCCATCGCGGATACGTCACTTACAGCGACCTGGGTGATTTCGTCGGCAGGACAGTCAAAAAGACCACTTCCGGATTGCAATCGCCGCTGACGACTGCGCCAGCCGGCCTGCCGGATTTCGCGCTTGTTCGCCTGCATGAAGGCAAGAGCTGACGTTACCAAGAGACGAAATCATCACGAATCGATCGGGCCCGACCAACCTGTGCGAGAGGTGACCATGAAGCGTTCAGGAAGCTCGCTAGCCGTCTGTCGCAGATTCATCATCGCCGTGTTCGCTCTGATTGCGGCGGATGGCGCGTGGGCCGACGATTGTCCAGTGGTCAAAACCGGCTTCTCGGGCGACACCAATCAGGTCTACAACAACGATTACGGCGGTGGCGGCGGAGACCCGGGCACCGGAGGCGATCCTGGAGGTGACGCGGGTGCCGGCGCAGGCGAGGGCAAAGTTCTGAGCGGCCTGATGACCGTCGTCCGCCTGTCGGATGGCCAGGTGTTGGGTTCGGCGCTAACCGACAGCGAAATGGGCATGGTCACCATACGCGTCTGTCAAGGCGATCTCCCAGTGCTCCTGACCCTATCGGGGCAGGCGGGTGCGCAATACTTCGACGAGGCAACGGGCCGGCTGACCGATTTCGGCCCTGGCAACGTTCTTCACGCGTTGATCGATTCGTTCGTCGAGAACATCGGCGTTTCGCCGCTGACCGAAGCTGCGTATCGATACGCGCTCAACAATGATGTATTGAATCCCGACGACGTGCGAGCGGGCCGCGTTCCGCTGGCATCGACCGGCAACGTTGTGGGCTTGACCCTCGCGCAGGTCGCCGACGCAAACGGCATCGTCCTCGGCGAGATCAATCGATTGCAAGCGGCAAACATGCAGCTCATCTCCATCAAGTCATTGCCGACGCCGATTGACAGTACCAGTAGCGCCAGCGCGCTTTCGGACAACCGCTATGGCATTGCCGCGGCGGTACTGGGCGGATTGGCAAATATGGGCGTGAACTACGGCGCCTCCGGTCAGAATCCTGCAATCGACGTCGGCGAGCAGCTTGCACGGGACCTGACGGATGGAAAGATTGATGGGTTTGCGCTCGATGGTCAGCCCGCGGCAGGTGTAGGCGTGCCGGTCGCCTACGACCTGATCCGTCTTCCAATCGCGGCGAGCGTAGGCGCGAACGATGTTTCCGCAAGATTCGGTGCGGCAACGACGCTGCTTCGGGCCACCAATATCACCGAGCAGACGTTCGCGGGCCCGAGCACCACGAATTTTTGCACGGGCAGCGGAGACGCGACGAGCCTCATGCGAGATGGGACTATTACCTTGACGCACGCAGCGTGTGGTGGAGTCCAGACCGTCTTTGAAAATTTCGCGACCAACGTAGCGCTCGTCGAGGGAAGCGGTGCGCGCGACGCCGCGCGTACATTCTTCGTGAAGACGGACGGTAGCGTCTGGGGATGGGGCGACACCCTATGCGGGCTCCTGGGCAATGGCGACACGACCCTCGCGTATCAGGCCGACCCGGTCCGAATTCAAGGTATGGGCCGCGTGACCTCGATTGCCAATGGCGTCTGGTTCACGGTTGCGCGTGACGATACCGGTTCCGTCTACACATGGGGCCTCAACTACATCGGAGAACTCGGTCTTGGATCGGTCCCCGTGGGATCGTCCGTGTGTGAGAACGTTGCCGAACAAGCGGCGGCTTTCAAGTCCGAGCGCGCGGTGAGCGTTCCCACGAAGATCACCGGCCTCACGAATATCGTCGCTGTCGCGGCAGACGGGAATTCGCCGATCGCGCTCGACAAGGACGGCACGCTGTTCGAATGGGGCTTGATCCCGACGGGATGGGACTTCACGAAGCCGCAAGCGGGCTATGCGGGCGAGTACGTTACCCAGCCCGTTCCGTTGGCGCGGACCGACTTGCCGCAAAAGGCCATTGCGGTTGCCGTCTCGTACACGATGAAGATGGCATTGACCACGGACCGCACGCTGTGGGGGTGGGGCCCCAACATCGTCGGCAATTTTGGCGATGGCACCTTCAATCCTCATCTCAAGCCGACACAGGTACCCGGATTGACGGATGTCGTGGAGATCGCCGCCAGCGAGAACAGTCCGTTCGTCGCGCTCCTCAAGGACGGCACGGTCCGCTACTGGGGCGGTTGTTGCCTGCAGTCGAATCAAACTATCCCGGCCAATATTCAAAGAGTACCGACACAGCCGCCCGCAGGTGGGACGGCCTTCTATTCGCCCTCTACGGGAAAATTCGTCGGAACGCTTCCACCGATCCGCCACATCAAGGGTACCGGGGGCCAGGTCCTGCTCTATGGCAACGACGGCACGTTGCTTCAGTTTCCCAGGAATCTGCCGAACGGTTCGTTCGAAAACACGTTTGTTGTCCTGAACGCGCCTGCGATTAGTTATCAAGGACTCTGGTGGAAGTCGCCTGCCGGCTCGGAATCAGGGTGGGGCATCAACCTGACGCACCAAGGCGACATCGTCTTCGCGACGTGGTTCACCTACGACACGGCGGGCAAGGCGTGGTGGCTATCGATGACCGCGACAAAGACCGGTCCTGGCGTCTATTCCGGTACGATCAACGAGACGCACGGCCCCCCGCTTAATGTGCTGCCCTTCAACCCGGCCGCCGTGTCCGCCAATGCACTCGGATCCGGAAAACTGTCGTTCCACGATTCCGACAACGGCACGTTCCAATACACGGTGAACGGAGTCACACAAACCAAGGCAATCACGCGCGAGCTGTTTGATGCGCTGCCGGCATGCACGTTCGGAGCGACAGACGTCGATGCGGCTACCAGTAATTACCAAGCGCTCTGGTGGGCTTCGCCCGCCGGCTCGGAATCCGGCTGGGGTATCAATTTCACGCACCAGGGCGACCTGATCTTCGCGACCTGGTTTACGTACGATACCGATGGAACACCCCTATGGCTATCGGGGCTGGCGAAAAAGTTCGGCGATCGCGCGTATTCCGGCGCGCTCTACAAGACGTCCGGCCCCGCTTTCAGCGCCGTGCCGTTCGACCCTTCTCGCGTCACTGCGACCTCGGTCGGTTCTTTCTCGCTTCAGTTCGGCGCGAATGCAACGACCGGCCAGTTCACGTACACAGTTAACGGCGTTACCCAGATGAAACCGATCACTCGTGAAGCTTTTTCGTCACCGGTAACGGTTTGCCATTAGAACGAGACAGGTGCAGGCCAATGAGACGGATATTTACTGACGAGCCGAAACTCGGTGGATGGGTAACCATTCTTACGGCCGTCATCGTTCTATGTACGTCCTTACTGAGTTATCGACGCGATCATGAGCTGGAAATGCCACTTTACTGGTCTGTCGTCGGCGCGATGTATCTCGTGCTGGGCGTACATCGGCTTACCCCTAAGCGCAAGGTCACCAAGGCAACGTTTTATTGCCTGGAATTTCTATGTATTGCCGCTTTTACCGGACTCGTAGTCCATTTCCACACATGAATCCGTAAACTTCGCTCCTCATAGGACGTGAAACGACAGTTTGAAGGTCGCGCTGCGATGTGCTGCAGGTTGAACATGGGGCTCGCAAAAAGCGCGGCGATCGCGCGTACTCGGCGCGCCCTACAGGACGGCCGCCGCGCTTTCATGGCGGTGCCGTTCGAACCCTCTCGCGTCAATTCGGCAGCGGTAGGTGTCAGGCGACACGATAAATTGACCCCCTAAACGACACCAGGAATTGACCCCCCAAATGCGGAGGGACATTCCAGATGGTGGCGGTAATGCAAGCTCTCCCCGTTTTTGATACGACGGGGAGACAGTGGATGCAAACGCC
>JAICLP010000188.1 GCA_025925475.1 Burkholderiales bacterium
CCTAGTCGGGAAGGGCCGCCCCGAGCGACTGGCCAGCCCCCCGGGGGGCAGCGAGCGGAGCGAGCGTGGGAGGATGTTTCATCCTGGACGAAGCGAAGACGGCGTGCCGCCGATGGGCACGTGCATCGCGGATCGCCGCGTAGAATGCGCGGACGTCGAATCGCGGGAAGCGGGCGTCATGAGCATTGTCGAGAATCGAAAGGCGTTTCACGACTATTTTATCGAGGAACGCTTCGAGGCCGGGATCGCGCTCGAAGGCTGGGAGGTGAAGGCGATCCGCGGCGGGCGCGCGCACCTGAAGGAGGCCTATGTGATCGTCAAGGACGGCGACTTGATGCTGATCGGCGCGCACATCTCGCCGCTCTCCACCGCATCGACGCACGTGCATCCCGATCCTACGCGCACACGGCGGCTCCTGATGCATCGCGAGGAGATCAACCGGCTGATTGGCAAGGTCGAGCGCGCCGGCTACACGCTGACGCCGCTCGACCTGCATTACAGCAAGGGCCGCGTGAAGCTCGCGGTCGGCCTCGCGAAGGGCAAGAAGCAGCACGACAAGCGCGCCGCGATCAAGGAACGCGAGTGGAATCGCGAGCAGCAGCGGTTGCTGCGTTCGCCGCATTAGGATGAAAATCCCCGCGCTCGCTGCCCCCGTTTAGCCGATCAGCCGCTTGGGAGCGACACTGCACGACTGACGTCCCGCGCGGCTGCCATGCCGCTGCGCACGGCCGCTTCGAGCGTCGCGGGAAACGCTTCGTACGTGTAGTCGCCGGCGAGGTGGATGCGTTGCGCGAGGCGGCCGCAGCCAGGGCGCGCAAGGCCGGGCACGCACGCGTACGTCGCCCGTTTTTCCTCGATCACCTGCGACCAGACGAGCGGCGCGAGATCGGGTGCGAGGCGGCGAAGCTGCGCATCGGTCGCCGCGACGAGCGCGGCGTGATCGAGCGCGCTGTGCGCGCCGCGCGCGCTGATGACGACCGAGACGAGCGTACGCATCGGCGCGCGCGTCGGCGACGCCGCGGCGCGTTCCAGGACATCGCGGCGGTCGAAGATCCACTGACCCGGCGCATCGTCGAGGCGCAGGAGTCCGGGCGGCAGGTCGACCGGCGCCGCGTAGCCGAGGTAGACGGTCGTGATCGGCTCGTAGTCGAATCGCGCGATCTGCGCGAGCGCCTCGGCGATCGGCGGATGCTCGCGCTCGACCCCCGGCGCGAAGACCGATGCGAGCTGATGCGGTCCGACCGCGACGACGATCGCATCGACGGGCATCGTTCGTCCTGCCACTTCGAGCAACACGCTTTGGTCGTCGATCCGCCGCACCCGCGAGCGTGTCGAGCGGCGAACGACATGCCCCCGCCCGACGAGCCAGCGTGCGGCGGCTTCGGGCACCGCTTCGGCGAGCCCTTCGCGCGGCAGCACGATCGACGTTGCGCCGGGACCGGCGCCGAACGTTTCGCGCAGCACGTTCAGAAAGACCTGCGCCGATGCGCGCGCGGGCGGCGTGTTGAGCGCGGCGAGGCACAACGGATACCACAGATCGTCGCGAATGACGGGCGGCGCGTCGGCGCACAGTTCCGCGACGCTCTGGCCCGCTTCGCATTGGAAGTTGCGCTTTCGCAGCGTCATGAACCAGCGAACGGTCGCCGCGCGCGCCGCAAGCGACAGGCCGCGTGCGCGGACGAGCACCGACGCGAGCGCGAGCGATGCCGGCGCATGGCGCGTCGTCAACGACAGGCGGTTCCGCTGCGAGCGCGCGAACGGCCGCATTGCGAGCGGCTCGATGGTCCATGCCGACGCCGCGGTCGCGTCGCGGATCGCCGCTGCGAAGGCGAGCGTCTGCGTGTAGGCACCGAGCAGCAGATGCTGACCGTTGTCGAGCGGCAAGCCGTCGCGGACGACGGCGCGTGCGCGGCCGCCGAGCGCGACTGCCGCTTCGTGCAATTCGACACGATGCCCGGCCTGCGCGAGCCCGACGGCCGCAGCGCATCCGGCCCAGCCGCCGCCGATGACGACGACCGAGCTCAATTGCGCCTCATGCACGCCATGCGGCGCGCGTCGCGATCCACAGCTTGCGCAGCGGCGTGAGCGCGATGCGCCGGTCGAGCACGCGATAGCCGTCGCGCGCGATCTCGTCGAGCAGCGTCCGGTAGATCGCGGCCATCGCGAGTCCGGCGCGCTGCGCATGGCGGTCGCGATCGGGAAGGGCTGCGAACGCCGCGTCGTACCAGGCGCGCGCGCGCTCCGTCTGGAACCGCATCAGCTCGACGAACGCCGGCGATGCACGTGCGCGCAGCACGTCCGACGGGACGACGCCGAAGCGCGCGAGCTCGTCCTGCGGCAGGTAGATGCGGCCGCGGCGCGCGTCCTCGCCGACGTCGCGAATGATGTTCGTCAGCTGGAACGCGACGCCGAGCTTTCGCGCATAGACGAGCGTCGATGCGTGTTGATAGCCGAAGATCGTGGCCGACATCAGGCCGACGACCCCGGCGACGTGGTCGCAGTACGTCTCGAGCTCGGCGAAGTCGACGTAGCGGACCTTTTCGAGATCCATCTGCATGCCGTCGATCACCGTCTGCAGGTTCGCGCGCGTGATGCCGTAGCGGTCGACCGCCTTCGCGAGCGCGATCGCGACGGGATGCTGCGCGCTGCCGGTGAAAATTGCGTCGACTTCGGTGCGCCACCACGCGAGCTTCACGCGCGCGACGTTCGGGTCCGACACTTCGTCGACCACATCGTCGACCTCGCGGCAGTACGCGTACAGCGCGGTGATCGCCGAGCGACGCGGGGGCGGCAGCAAGCGGAAGCTGTAGTAGAAGCTCGAGCCGCTTTCTGCCGCCCGTCGCGAGCAGTATTGGTCCGGTGTCATGCCGAGACTGCCGCAGGCACCAGCATCCGCAGCGCGAGCAGCGCCCAGTCGCGCTTGCCGAGCACCGGACGATGCGTGAACACGTCGCCGCGCACGCGGTCGATGCGCTCCAGCACGCGGCTGCCGCCGGCGATCACCGCCTTGAGCTCGAGACCGAGCCGCCACGGCAGACGGCGGGCAAGCGGACGTCCGTCGTCGAAGAGTGCGCGCGTGCGTGCCGTCTCGAATGCCATCAACCGCGTGAAGCGCTCGTCGCAGACACCGTTCGCGATCTGCGCGAGCGTCACCCCGAAACGGTCGATGTCCTCGAGCGGCAGGTAGAGGCGCGTGTCCTTGCGCCAGTCGATCGCGACGTCCTGCCAGAAGTTCGCGAGTTGCAGCGCGGTGCAGATCGCGTCGCTTTGCGCGAGCGCATGCGGGTCGTCGACGCGATACAGCGCAAGCAGCAATCGACCGACCGGATTCGCCGAGCGCCGGCAGTAATCGAGGACATCGGCGAAAGTCGCGTAGCGCGTGACGTCGACGTCCTGGCCGAAGGCGGACAGCAGGTCGCGAAAGAGTCCGATCGGGAGGTCATGCTCGCGAATCGCCGAAGCGAGGGCAGTAAACGGCGGCTCGCTCGGCGTCTCCCCGCGCTCGATCGCGTCGAGGCAGCGGCAAAAAGCGTCGAGCGCCTCGTGACGCAAGGCAGCGGGTGCGTTGCCCTCGTCGGCGATGTCGTCGGCGGCGCGCGCGAAGCGGTAAATCGCGACGACGGCGTCGCGGAAGCGCGCCGGAACGAGGACCGACGCGACGGGAAAGTTTTCGTAATGGCCGACCGACAAGCGACGATCCCAAAGCCCGACAAGGGCCCCCCGCGTTGCGACGTCAAGCGTCTTTCGTGCGCGAAGGTCCGTCGGCTATACTAGCCGATTCTCCTCTCGCGGCCCGATCGAAGTCGCGAAAGTGGCGGAACTGGTAGACGCACCAGCCTTAGGAGCTGGCGGGGCAACCCGTGGGGGTTCGAGTCCCCCCTTTCGCACCAACAATTCCATTTCGCATGCAGACCACACTCGAAACGCTCGGCGCACTCGAGCGCCGCCTGAACGTCGCAGTGCCCATCGCCGAGATCGAAGGCGAGGTCAAGAAGCGCCTGTCGCGCCTCGCGCGAACGGCGAAGCTCGCGGGTTTCCGGCCGGGCAAGGTCCCGATGCGCATGCTCGACCAGCAATACGGGCCGCAGTTGCGCTCCGACGTCATCACCGAGCGCGTGCAATCGACCTTCAACGACGCGGTGCGCGCGCAGAATCTGCGCGTCGCCGGCGTGCCGCGCATCGAGCCTTCGCGCGGCGACGCACCGACCCCCGACGCGCTTGAATTCTCCGCGGTGTTCGAGGTGTATCCCGACGTGAAGGTCGGCGACGTCGGCTCGATCGCGATCGCGCGCCCGCAAGCCGAGGTGACGCCGGCCGATGTCGACCGGACGCTCGACGTGCTGCGCAAACAGCGCACGACTTACTCGCAAGTCGATCGCGCCGCACGAACGGGCGACAGGGTGACCGTCGATTTCACCGGCACGATCGATGGCGTCGAATTCGCCGGTGGCCAGGCGAAGAACTTTCCGATCATCCTCGGCGAAGGCGGCATGCTGCCCGAGTTCCAAGCCGCGCTGACCGGGATCGACGCGGGCGACGCGAAGCAATTCACCCTCACGTTCCCGGCCGACTATCACGGCCGCGAAGTCGCCGGCAAGACGGCGCAGTTCTCGCTCACCGCGCTCGCCGTCGAGGAACCGCACGTGCCGGCGCTCGACGAGGAGTTCGTGAAAGCGTTCGGGATCGCGAGCGGCAACGGCGACGATCTTCGCCGCGAAGTCGAGGCGAACCTCAAGCTCGAGCTCAAGCGCAAGATCGAGGCGACGGTCAAGGCACAGGCGTTGCAAGGGCTGCGGAAGCAGGCGAGCTTCGCGATTCCGAAATCCCTGGTCGAAGGCGAGGCGCAGCTTCTGCGCCAGCGCGCGATTGCGAACCTCCGCGAGCAGCGCAACGTCAAACCCGAAGACCTCGAGGTATCGGTCGATCTGTTCCGCCCGCAGGCCGAGGAGCGCGTCGCGCTCGGGCTCATCATCGGCGAGCTCGTGCGCAACGAGAACCTGCAGGCGAAGCCCGAGCAGGTGCGCGCGCTGGTGACCGAAACGGCGCAGACGTACGAGCAACCGGAGGCAGTGGTCCGTTGGCACTACGAGAATCCCGAGCGGCTGCGCGACTTCGAGGCGGTGGTCCTCGAGCAGAACGTCGTCGACTGGGTGCTTGCGCGCGCGAAGGTGACCGACGAACCGACGACGTTCGAGCAGGTGATGGGACCGCGGACCGGCGGTTGATGCAGTCCGTTTGCCGGACGGCGCTTGACGAGTGCGAACGGAGGTCCCATCTTCGCCGTTCGACGGCGCGGGCCGAAAGATCGGGCGCGACGCCGGTTGACATTCGATAACGAGAGCAAGCGAAACCCATGGAAGAACCGAAAGGTCTCGGCCTGATCCCGATGGTGATCGAGCAGAGCGGACGCGGCGAGCGCGCGTACGACATCTACTCGCGCCTGCTGAAGGAACGCGTGGTGTTCCTGGTCGGGCCCGTCAACGAAGCGACGGCCAACCTGGTCGTCGCGCAAATGCTGTTCCTCGAGTCCGAGAACCCGGACAAGGACATCCACTTCTACATCAATTCACCCGGCGGCTCGATCGCGGCCGGTTTCGCTGTATACGACACGATGCAGTTCATCAAGCCCGACGTGTCGACGCTCTGCGTCGGAATGGCGGCGTCGATGGGCGCATTCCTGCTCGCCGCAGGGGCGAAGGGCAAGCGGTTCGCGTTGCCGAATTCCGACGTGATGATTCACCAGCCGCTCGGCGGCTTCCAGGGTCAGGCATCGGACGTCGAAATTCATGCCAAGTACATCCTGAGCCTGCGCCAGCGGCTGAACCAGCTGATGGCGATGCACACGGGCAAGCCGGTCGAGCAGATCGCACGCGATACCGAGCGTGACAATTTCCTCACGGCGGAGCAGGCGCGCGACTATGGCATCGTCGACAAAGTCTTGCAAAAACGCCTCGCACCCGAGTAAAGTCGATCGAATCCACGAGGGGTAAGCGGTAATGGCCGAAAAATCCTCCTCCGGCGACAAGCTTCTCTACTGCTCGTTCTGCGGCAAGAGCCAGCACGAGGTGCGCAAGCTGATCGCGGGACCGTCGGTGTTCATCTGCGACGAATGCATCGAGCTTTGCAACGACATCATTCGCGAGGAGGGCACCGGCAGCGAGACGGCGCGCGCCGACCGCAGCAAGCTGCCGACGCCGCACGAGATCCGCCAGATCCTGGACCAGTACGTGATCGGCCAGGAGCCGGCGAAGAAGATCCTCTCGGTCGCCGTCTACAACCACTACAAGCGGCTCGAATCGGGCAGCAAGGACGACGACGTCGAGCTCGCGAAGTCGAACATCCTGTTGATCGGACCGACCGGCTCCGGCAAGACGCTGCTCGCGCAAACGCTTGCACGGCTGCTCGACGTGCCGTTCGTGATCGCCGATGCAACGACGCTCACCGAAGCGGGCTACGTCGGCGAGGATGTCGAGAACATCATCCAGAAG
>JAICLP010000272.1 GCA_025925475.1 Burkholderiales bacterium
GCGAGATGCACGCGCAGCCCGCGCTCGACCTCCAGCTTGCTCGATTCGGGATTCGTGATGTCGTTCGCTGCGCGGCCGCCGACCAGCCGTGGCTCGATCTGCGCCTCGACGAGCACATAGCGCTTGCGCTGGTTCATCGGCTTGTCCTGCTCGTACTCGACATAGGTGAAGCTGATCCGCGTCACCTCGCCGATCGTGACGCCGCGATACTTCATCTTCGATCCGATATCGAGTCCCTGCACCGATTCGTTGAAGTACGTCTCGATCGTCGTGCGCGGCTTGAGCCAGCGGCCCGTTCCGATGATCGTGAGCACGGCGACGCCGGCGATCACGGCGCCGATGACGAAGAGCCCGAGCTTGAAATAGTTGGTGTTGCGGGCGGTGGTCATGGTCCCGGCAACCCATCGGGGATAAAACGTGCGCCCGTGCGAATCATGTCGGCTGCGGCTCCGCTTCGCGATTGAAGAATTGCCGCACCCACGGATCGGTGCTCTCGGTGCGAAGCTTGCGCGGATCGCCCTCGGCGATGATGCCCTTCACGCGCCGGTCGATCATGATCACGCGGTCGGCGATCGCGAAGATGCTCGGCAGCTCGTGCGTCACGACGACGAACGTCACGCCGAGGTTTCGCGACAGCCGCTTGATCAGCGCATCGAGCTCGGCGGAGGTGATCGGATCGAGGCCTGCCG
This sequence comes from Burkholderiales bacterium, assembly GCA_025925475.1. Lineage (GTDB taxonomy): Bacteria > Pseudomonadota > Gammaproteobacteria > Burkholderiales > Casimicrobiaceae > VBCG01. The sequence continues at coordinate 690 of JAICLP010000272.1, forward strand.
ACGGCTCGTCGAGGAACAGGATCATCGGATCGAGCGCCATCGCGCGCGCGATCGCCGCGCGCTTCTGCATGCCGCCGGAGACTTCGGCGGGCAGGTGCCCGGTGAAAAGCGCGAGGCCGACGAGCGACAGCTTCATGCGCGCGATCAGCTCGATCTCGTCCGACGTGAGATCGGTGTATTCCTCGAGCGGCAGGCGCACGTTCTGCGCGAGCGTCATCGAGCCGAACAATGCTCCCGACTGATACATGACGCCGATCTTGCGCAGGATCGCGCGGCGCGCGTCGCCTCGCGCGGCCACGATGTCGGCGCCGTCGATCAGCACGCTGCCGCCGATCGGCTCGTCGAGGCCGATCATGTGCTTCAGCAGCGTGCTCTTGCCGCTGCCGGAGCCGCCGAGGATCACGAATATCTCGCCCGGGCGCACGTCGAAGCTCACGTGCTCGAGGAGCGGGACGTCGCCATACCCGACCGTCAGGTCGCGCACGCGGATGATCGGGTGCTGATCCCCCCACGCTTGCGGCTTTGCCGCTGCGCTGCCCCCCACGGGGGCGGAACGCGCGCCTTGGGGCGGCCCTGCGGCGCTCGTTTCCCGTTCCATCAGATGTCGAGCAGGTAGTAAATGACGGCGAAGATGCCGTCGACGGCGACGAGCAGCACGATGCCCGATACGACCGCGCGCGTCGCCGCATTGCCGACCGACGACGCGCCCGCTGTCGTCTGCAGGCCGCGGAGGCAGCCGATGCCGGCGATCAGGATCGCGAACACGAACGACTTGACGAAGCCCGCCATGAAATCGGAATAGTCGACGATCGCCTCGACCTCGTGCACGAACGTGACGAATGGAATCGAAAAGCTTTGCAGCGTCAGCGCGCCGCCGAGGAGGCTGATCAGGTCGGCGAACAGCGTCAACAGCGGCGTCATCAGGAGCGCCGCGATGATACGGGGCGTCACCAGGAAGCGTACCGGGTCGAGGCCCATCGTCGTCAGCGCATCGACCTCCTGATTGACGGTCATCGTGCCGATTTCCGCGGCGAACGCGGCGCCCGAGCGGCCGGCAAGGAGGATCGCCGTCATCAGCGGTCCCAGTTCGCGCAGCATCGCGAGGCCGATCAGGTCGGCGACGAAGATCTCGGCGCCGAAACGACGCATCGGAATCGCCGATTGAAACGCGAGGATCACGCCGAGGAGAAACGAGATCAGCGCGACGATCGGCAGCGCGTCGGCGCCGACGCGCTCGCAGATGCGCCAGACGTCCTTCCAGCGCACCGATGCCGGATGCAGCAGCGCATGCCAAAGCGCCGCCGCGGTTTCGCCGACGAACACGACCTGGTCGCGCAAGTCGTCGCCGATGCCGGCTGCGATGACGCCGATGTCCTCGATCCCACCGCGCGCCTTCGGGGGTGGATCCTGGTCGCGCTCGACCTCGTGCACGTCGAACTGCGACAGCAGCGTCTCGAAGGCCGGCGCGAGATTCGCGACCTGCACGTCGCCGGGCTTGCGCTGTGCGATCAAATCGACGAGCAGTGCGATGCCGGCGCCATCGCAATAGTCGACGTTCGTTGCATCGACGACGACGCGCTGCTGGGCGGCGGCCGCGATCGCCTCCCGGCCTTCGGCCCAGACGCGACGAATCGAGTTCGCGTCGAGCCGGCCCGACAACGCCAGCACGCGCCGGCCGTCCGGCGCATCGGAGATCGCGAGTGTCGCCATCACCGAATTCCACAGGGAAACGCGCGCTCCATCGCGGCAGGCAGTGTAACAAAAGGATGCGCTCGACGGCCGGCGCGCGCCGAGATGCCTCGTCCGATCCTCGCGGCTTGTTCGGCCAGCTGCGGATCAGCGCGGCGCGAAGGCGTTAGCGGCGCTCGGCGGCGAGCGCGTCGACGAGCCCGGCGAACGCGCGCACGGCGAGGTCCGCGTCGTCGTTGGTGATCGATTCGAGCGGATTGTGGCTGATGCCGCCATTCTGTCCGCGCACGAAGAGCATCGCCTGCGGCATCACCTCGTGCAATTTCATCGCGTCGTGGCCGGCGCCGCTCGGCAGCCGATGGACCGGAACGCCGAGCGCCGCGACCGCGCGCTCCCAGCGTGCGCGCCACGCGTCGTCGCATGGCGCGGCGGATGCACGCATGGTTTCCTGGATCGACAGGTGCACGCCACGGCGCGCGCAGATGCGTTGCATTGCGTCGAGGACATCGACGGCGCATGCATCCCGTGCGCGATCCTCCGGGGCGCGGATGTCGAGACTGAAGCGGCAGCGTCCCGGAACCACGTTGATCGAGCCGTTCGGCACGTCGAGCATGCCGACGGTGCCGACGACGCCCGGCACCTGCGACGCGCGCTTCTCGACATGGAGCACCGCTTCCGCAGCGGCCGCGGCGGCATCGTGGCGCCCGTTCATCGGCGTCGTGCCCGCGTGGCTCGCCATGCCGACGATCTCGCCCGCATAGCGCAGGCTGCCGTTGATCGACGTGACGATGCCGAGCGGAATGTCGGCCTCCGTCAACACCGGTCCCTGCTCGATGTGCACTTCGATGAACGCCAGGTAACGCGCAGGGTCGCGGCGCAGTTGCGCGATGTCGTCGACGCGCAGTTGCGCGCGCGCCATCGCATCGCGCATGGTGATGCCGTTCGCATCGGCCTGGTCGAGCCAGCGTCCGTCGAAGCGCCCGGTGAGCGCGCTCGAGCCGAGGAACGTCGCGCGGTAGCGCTGCCCCTCCTCCTCGGCGAAGCCGACGACCTCGATGCCGAACGGCAGGCGCCGGCCCGCCCGCGCAAGCTCGCGCACCGCCGCCATCGGCACGAGGACGCCGAGGCGGCCGTCGTACTTGCCGCCGTTGCGGACCGTATCGTAGTGACTGCCGGTCAGCAGGCGCGGCACATCGCGATCGCCGCCGTGATAGACCGCGACGACGTTGCCGACGGCGTCGATCGAGACCTCGTCGAACCCGCATTCGTCGCGCATCCAGGCAGCGAGCTGACCGGCGACGGCGCGATGCGCATTGGTCAGGTATGTGACCGTCAGCTCGCCGCGCTCGCCGTAACCGTCGTCGCTATGGCGCGCGAGCTGCTCCGCCCAATCCCAGACGCGATCGCCGAGCACGGGCGAGAACGCGAGCTTCTCGTCGAGACGGATCTCGGCGATCCGATGGATGTTGCGCAATGCCTCGGCGCGCTCGAAGTGCGGCAGATGACCGAGCCGCCGCGCGAACGTCGCGAAGATCTCCGCTTTCGAGAGGCCGAGCCCGCGCGGGCCGCGCACGGCGAGGATGAACGGAAAGCCGAAGCGCGCGTCGTAGTCGGCGTTGAGCCGGGCGATTCGCGCGAGCTCGTCGGGCGTGCACTGCGTAAGCCCTGCCCGGCTCTGCTCGTCGGTCGATTCGCGCGTCAGCGTCGCGGCCTGCATCGCGCGTCCGGCGAGTTGCGGGTGCGCGCGGATCAGCGCGAGCTGCTCGTCTGCCGTGGCGTTGCGCACCACTTCGACCATCGCGCGCTTCAGCGCCGCGAGCGTGACGAACGGCCGCGCAGCGTACGTGCGCTCGACGACCCATGGCGAATGCTCGTAGGTGCCGCGAAGCCCTTCGCTGAACTGGGCCTCGTCGGCGCGATTCAACAGGTCGACCGTCAAGGCCATCGGCGCAACTCCGTCAGGCACCGCCACGGAAGCACGAATAGCCCCACGGCGTCAGCTTGAATGGCAGGTGGTAGTGCTGCGCGGGATCGTCGATGCCGAAGCGGAATGCCGCGACGTCGAGAAACGGCACCTCCGGCAATGCGAACCCGGCACGCGCGTAGAACGCGCCGACGTGCAACAGCACTTCATACGGGCCGGCATCGAAACGCCGGGCGAGCGAAGGGTCGTCGACGATGCCCGACGGCAAGACGACGGAGTCGGCGATGCGCGTCCGCGCCGATGCCAGCGCCCATACCTCGACGCGCATGCCGGCCGCGGCGACGCCGCGCGCGA
>JAICLP010000407.1 GCA_025925475.1 Burkholderiales bacterium
GGCATCAAGTCGGCGTACGCGCCGGAAACGCTCGTCGGGCGCCTGACGCCGATGGTGGCGAACCTTGCGCCGCGCAAGATGCGCTTTGGCGTGTCGGAGGGCATGGTGCTCGCCGCGTCCGGTGAGGGCCCCGGCATCTATTTGCTGACTCCCGATTCGGGTGCTGCGCCCGGCATGCGCGTGAAGTAGTGACACGGACCGTCTTGACGCCGCGTCAATGGCCGGGTCGCGTTCGAATGTCCGCCGATTTCGATGCGCCGCTGCCCGAAGAAGAGCAAGCTCGCTGGACTGGAGAGTGATTGTCCTTCTCGATACGCGCGCGCTGATCTGGGCGATCGCTCGTCGAGCAATCAAGGGCCAGCCAGCCCATCAGGGCCTGAGCCCGCTGTTGCTGTCACGCATCGGCTTTCGCTCATCGGCGCCGCTTCGCATCGCATGTTATTTACATGTGTTCGACATGTGCATATGATGTTAAACACATGGAGCGCAAGACCGCGCGGCTCACGCTGCTGATCGACCCGCGAAAGAAGAAGCTGTTCGAGGAAATCTGCGCCGCACAGGACCTGACGCCGTCGCAGGTCGTGCGCCGCTTGATCCGCGAGTACGTGATCGAGCACGCGGACGGACGCAAGCTGCCGGCGTGGCTCCTCGCCAGGCGCGCCGCGGACGTCGCGGACAAGGATGGCTGAAGTAACGGGCACCGGCACGTTCGACGCGCTGCACGGCGTACTCGCCATCGTCGTTGCGTGGCTCGCGCTCGGCGCGATCTGCATGATGAGGCCCCGCGACCTGCGCGTCGTCCGCGTGTTCTTTCCCGCCGGCGCCGTCGCGGGCGTGGTGCTGGCGGCCTTCGCGGCAACCGCGCTCGCCGATGCACCGCGGCTGATGATCCTGCCGCTAGGCCTCCCCGATCTGCCGTTTCACCTGCGAATCGATGCGCTGTCCGCGTTCTTCCTGCTGCTGCTCGGCTGTGCGAGCGCGTGCATCTCGCTTTTCTCCTCCGGCTACTTCCGCAGCGAGGAGGGCACGTCGCCGGGGCTCGTCGGCCTCCAGTATCACGTCTTCCTCGCCGCGATGGCGCTCGTGCTCGTCGCTGACGATGCCTACCTCTTCATGGTGGCGTGGGAAACGATGGCCCTCGCATCGTTCTTTCTCGTCACGACCGATCACCGCAAGGACGAGATTCGCCAGGCGGGCTACCTGTATCTCCTGATCGCGCACGTCGGCGCGATCGCGATCCTGCTCTGCTTCGGCGTGCTTCAGGCCGGCCGCGGCGTCTACACGTTCGACGCGATGCGCGCCGCGACGCTGACCGGCGCATGGCCGAGCATCGCATTCTTCCTCGCACTCGCCGGATTCGGCGCGAAGGCCGGCTTGCTCCCCCTGCACGTCTGGCTCCCCGAAGCGCATCCCGCGGCACCGTCGCCGGTATCGGCGTTGATGAGCGGCGTGATGCTGAAGACCGCGATCTACGGGCTTCTGCGCGTGACGTTCGACCTCCTGCACGTGCAAGCGTGGTGGTGGGGCGTGGTCGCGCTCGCGCTCGGCCTGCTGACCGCTCTCTTCGGCGTCATCTTCGCCGCCGTGCAAACCGACATGAAGCGGTTGCTCGCCTATTCGTCGATCGAGAACATCGGCATCATCGTCGCGGCGATCGGGCTTGCGATCGTGTTCGACGCGAACGGCAAGCCGCTGCTCGCCGCCATCGCGTTGACCGCCGCCCTCTACCACGCGCTCAATCATGCGTTCTTCAAGAGCCTGCTGTTCCTCGCGACCGGCTCGGTGCTGCACTCGACGCGCGAGCGAAGCCTCGGCCGCTTGGGCGGCCTGATCCACCGGATGCCGTGGGTCGCATGGCTTGCACTCGTCGGCACGCTGGCGATCGCCGGACTGCCGCCACTGAACGGCTTCGTGTCCGAGTGGCTGCTGCTGCAGGCGTTCCTGTTCACGCCGAGCCTTCCGCAGTCGTTCGTCAACATGCTGGTACCGCTCGCGGCGGCGGCGCTCGTGCTCGCCGTCGCGCTGGCGGCGTACGTGATGGTCAAGTTCTACGGCGTCGTGTTCCTGGGGCGCCCGCGCGAGCCCGATCTCATGCACGCGCACGACGCCGGCATACGCGAGCGCTTGGCCCTTCTCCTTCTTGCCATGGGCTGCGTGCTGCTCGGCCTCTTCCCGGTGAATGTGATCGCCGGAATCGATCACGTGAACGTCCAACTGCTGAAGACCAGCCTGAACCAGACCGGAGAATCGTCGTGGTGGCTGCTCGCACCGGTGGCGCTCGAACGGTCGAGCTACAGCCCGCTCATCGTCTTCGGCGTGATTGCCGGCGTCGTGCTCGTCACGATCTTCGTCGTGCATAGGGTCTGGCACGGGCGCGTGCGGCGCGCGCCC
>JAICLP010000254.1 GCA_025925475.1 Burkholderiales bacterium
GCTCACCGCCGGCAGCGCGCGCTCGGGGCTGGCATCATCGACCGGCAAGCCACGGTCGGACGCGTTGCGCAGGAAGATCTCGCGGTTTCCGTCGCGCGGCGCGCGATTGAGACCGTGCAGCGCGACGCGGGCGCCGTAGCGCGCGCGCAGTTCCAGCAGTGTCGTCCCGTAGCCCGCACCGATCTCCAGGATGCGCACGACCGGCTGCCGCGCGAGCCGGGCCTCGATCTCCGGGCAGACGGGACCGACGCGCTGCTCGAGGTCCGCGAACCCCCGGCCGCGGTGCGCGAGCTTTTTGCGGTAGACCTCGTCGCGAAGGGTGTGCATCGGTGCCATTGTCGGCTATCCTAGCCGGCCGCGCGCAGCACCGGGTCGACTACGGGGAGGTCCGCATGGAAAGACTCGACAACGCCCGCATCCTGATCTACAGCCACGACAGCTTCGGCCTCGGCCACCTGCGCCGCTGTCGGGCGATCGCGCACGCGATCGTCGACCGCTACAAGGGCGTGTCGGTGCTGATCCTCTCGGGCTCGCCGATCATCGGCAGCTTCGATTTCCTGCCGCGCGTCGATTTCGTCCGCATCCCGGGTGTCGTCAAGCTGACGAACGGCGATTACCAGTCGCTTGGGCTCCACATCGATCTCGACCAGACGATGGCGATCCGGGCGGCGATCATTCAGCAGACGGCCGAAAGCTTCCGCCCGAACCTTTTCATCGTCGACAAGGAACCGCTCGGGCTCAACGGCGAGGTCACGCGCACACTGCGGATGTTGAAGGCGCGCGGCACGACGCTCGTGCTGGGCCTTCGCGACATCATGGACGAGCCGACGCTGCTGCTGCGCGAATGGAAGCGCAAGAAGGTGTTGCCGGCGCTCGAGCACCTGTACGACGAGATATGGGTGTACGGTCTCTCGCGCTTCGCCGATCCGCTGCAGGGCGTCGCGTGCCCCGCGAGCGTGCGCGCGAAAATGATCTACACAGGCTACCTGCGGCGCAGCGTTCCGCGGCGCAGGACGAGCGAGCCGGCCGTGCAACGGGACCCGTACGTGCTCGTCACCGTCGGCGGCGGAGACGATGGCATGGCGGTGCTCGACTGGGTGCTCGCGGCGTACGAGCAGGATCCAGGGCTGCCGCTTCGGGCGGTGATCGTCACGGGCCCGTTCATGGCGTCCGAGCAGCAGCGACGTTTTCGCGAGCGCGCCGACCGGCTCGGGCGCGTCGAGGTGCTGACGTTCGACACGCAACTCGAAGTACTGATGGAGCGCGCCGTCGGCGTCGTATCGATGGCGGGATACAACACGTTCTGCGAGATTCTTTCGCTCGACAAACGCGCGATCCTCGTGCCCCGCGTGCGGCCGCGGCGCGAGCAGGTGATGCGGGCGATGCGCGCCGCCGCGCTCGGGCTCGCGCACACGCTCGACCCCGAGGGACCCCACGAGCCGGCGCTGATGGTGCGCGCACTGCGCAACCTCGGCGAGCAGCCGCGTCCATCGCAACTCGGCGCGCAAGCGATGCTCGAAGGCCTCGACGTGATCACCGACCTCGTCGCCGAGCGCGTTGGGCGACCGGTGCCGCGACGCGAGCGTGTGCTGGCCGTGCAGGCGGGATGACCCGCGCAACGCAGTTCAACCGGCTCACCCCTCACCCCGAGCCTCTGCCCGCAAGCGGGGAGAGGCAGCCGAGTACGCGCGAGGCGGGTGAGGGGCGCAGCGTCCTGATCCATGTCCAGCATCTGCTGGGCATCGGTCATCTGATGCGCGCGCGCGTGCTCGCCGAAGCGCTCGCCGCGCGCAGTTTCGGCGTGCACCTCGTCACCGGCGGCATGCCGATCGGCGGCCGGCTGCCGCAGGACGTGGAGACGATCCAGCTGCCGCCGATCCGCGTGTCCGACGCGAGCTTCACGCCGCTTCGCGATGGCGAGTTCACGCCGATCGACGATGCGTATCGTGAGCGCCGCCGCGCGCTTCTGCTCGACGTCTACGAGCGCACGCGCCCCGCGGCGGTGCTCTTCGAGACGTTTCCGTTCGGACGGCGCGCGCTTCGTTTCGAGCTCTTTCCGCTGCTCGAGCGCATCGATGCGACGCGGCCGCGGCCGCTCGTCGTGTCGTCGATCCGCGAGATCCTGCAGCTCGCGCCGAAAGAGGAGCGTTCGCGTGAAATGATCGACTGGGCGGCGCGCTGGTTCGACGCGATCTTCGTCCATGGCGATCCGCGCTTCGCGCGCTTCGAGGATACGTTCCCGTTCGTCGACGCATTGACGCCGCCGGTGCACTACACGGGGTTCGTGCGTAACGACATGGCCGCGCGCAGCGACGAGCAACGCGTGCGCGACGAGATCGTTGTGTCCGCGGGCGGCGGAGGCGTTGGCATCGAGCTCCTCGCAACCGCGCTCGAAGCGCAGCGCCATTCGCGCTTTCGGCACCTGGCATGGCGGGTGTTGGCGGGGCCCAACATTCCCGAGGCCGGCCTCGCGCGGCTCCGCAGCGTGGCGTCACCCAATGCGATCGTCGAGCGCTCGCGCGTGGATTTCGCAGCACTCTTGCGCCGCGCGTTCGTGTCGATCTCGCAGGCCGGCTACAACACGACGATGGACGTGATGGGCAGCGGCGCGCGGCCGGTCGTCGTGCCGTTCACCGGCAACGGCGAGACCGAGCAGCGCGCCCGCGGCGAGCGGCTTGCCGCACTCGGACTCGCGGTCGTCGTCGACGACCGGACGCTGACGCCGGAACGGCTTGCCGCCGCGGTGGACGAGGCAGGTACGCGCGAGCGCTTCGCGCGCTGGGATTTCGAAAGCGACGGTGCCGCACGCACGGCCGAGCTCGTCGCCCAGCTGCTCGATGCACGCAGCGAAGAGCGCCCCAGGACCGCTGCATGACGGGTTGGGTCGCGCTCGAGGGCGAGCTCGACCGCTGGCACGCGCAGGGACAGGTTGCGACGCTGTGGCTTCGCGACGACGATGCCTGCCGCGATACGCCGGCATTGCGCCGGCTGCTGATGGCTGCGCATGCGCACGCAGTGCCGGTTGCAATTGCCGCGATTCCCGCCACGCTCGAGGCGACGCTCGCCGGCGCGCTTTCGCGCTTTGACGAAGCGATGGTCGTCCAGCACGGTTACGCGCACCGTAACCATGCGAGCGAAGGCGAACGCAGCGCCGAGCTCGGCGACGACCGCGACGTCGACGTGCGGCTCCATGAGCTTCGTGACGGGTGCGAGCGGCTTCGGTCCGAATTCGGTGATCGCTTCCTGCCTGTTCTCGTGCCGCCGTGGAATCGTGCAGGCGACGCTCTGCTGCCGTCGCTCGCGTCGGCCGGCTTCGCCGGCCTGTCGCGCTTCGGTCCGCGGCCAGCGATCGAGGCGGCGCCCGGTCTGCGCCAGGTGAACACGCACGTCGACCCGATCGCATGGCGGCGCGATCGCGCGTTCATCGGTGCCGATGCCGCGCTCGAGCGGCTCGTCGCGCATCTTGGTGGCCGTCGCGAGCGAACATGCGACGCCGCGGAGCCGTCCGGCCTTCTGACGCATCATCTCGCGTTCGATGACGCGGCATGGGACTTCGTCGACGCATTGCTCGCACGCACGTGCAGGCATCCCGCCGCGGCGTGGCTCGATGTCGCGCGGGCGTTCGCGCTTCCCTGAAGACTCCCTCTACCCGCACGCGGGGAGAGGCAGGGTGAGGGGCGCTCGCTATTTGCGCCCTATCAGCATGAAGCGCGTGTAGCGGCGAAGGGCACGCTCGCCGGCGAAGAGCGTCTCGCGCATCGGCGCCTGCGCGCGGAATTCGGCCACATCGCGCACGCAGTTGACGTGCTCGTGCACGGCGACGTAGTCGTTCGACTGCAGCACGAGCCGTTGCCCGTCGGGCACGCGCGAATACCAGCGGCCGAAGCCTTCGACGTGCTCGCAGCTCGTGTTGATCAGAAGGTCGGCGGCTTCGGCGGCGTGATCGAGCTCGCGCATGTCGGCAGTGCGCGCGTCGAACCGGCCGGTGGCGACATGCGTTGCATTGAGCGAACGGGCGACGTCGACGCAGCGCGGATCGATGTCGATGCTGACGACGCGATCGATCGCGAAGCGCCGATCGTGCAGCAGCATCGCGCCCAGCGCACCGATCCATCCGCCGAGGATCATGACCGTGCCGTAGCGGCCGCCGCTCGTCGCATGCAGCGTATCGACGAGCCAGCGTTTGCTCGCGACCTGGTTGCGGTTCAGCGCGACGGCGATTCCCGGTTCCTGATGGCGGTCGAGCGTCGCCAGGATGTCGCGGACGAAGGCGCTGTCGGTGTAAACGGCGAGGCCAGCCAGAATGTCGCGGTAGAACTCGTCGTCGAACGTCGTCATCGGGCGTTTCCCTTGCAGGCGGCGATGCCGTATTCTTGGCGCACGGGCTGGCATTGTGCCTGCACGCACCGGCCCCGACGACGGAGACTCCACGTGGACGTATCGCAGGAAGCGGAGATGCTGCGCAACGTGCCGCTCTTCAGCGGCATGTCCGCATCGGAGTTGAAGCTCCTCGCCTTCACGAGCCAGGTGAACTGCTTCGCGCCGGGCGAAATCCTGATGCGACAGGGGGACCCGGCCGATTGCGCGTACGTGATTCTCGAGGGCGAAGCCGAGGTGCTGGCGCGTACGCACGCCGGCGAGTTCGTCGTCGCGACGCTCGGGCGCAACGCGGTGCCCGGCGAGATCGGCGTCCTCACCGATGCACCGCGCACCGCGACGGTGCGCGCGAAAACGCCCTTGCGCGCCCTTCGGATCTCGCCCGAGGTGTTCCTGCGCCTCGCATCGAGCCGTCCCGATCGTGCGCTGCACGTGATGCGCCAGCTGTCGGCGCACATCGCGAACGACCTGCGCGCCCTTGCCGCGCTCAAGGAAGAGCTTTCGAAGGCGCAGGCGGCTGCGGCGCAGGCCGCGACGCGTTGAGCGCGACGGCGAGCGGCACGTTCCATTCGACGACGTCGAGTTTTCCTCCCGGCGCAAGC
>JAICLP010000194.1 GCA_025925475.1 Burkholderiales bacterium
AGGATGCCGGGGAATGCGAACAGCACGTCGCAAAGCCGCATGATCGCGCGGTCCCACCAGCCTTCCTTGTAGCCGGCGAGAAGCCCGAGCAGCGTGCCGATAGTGGCGCCTACGGCAACGGAGACGAATCCGGCGGCGAGCGAGATGCGCGCTCCCATCAGGATGCGACTGAAGATGTCTCGGCCGAGCGCATCGACGCCGAACCAGTGCGCGAGCGACGGCCGCGCGTTGAGCGCGTCGTAGTCGAAGTAGTTCTCGGCGTCGTACGGCACGATCCACGGCGCGATGATCGCGACAACGACGAGCAGCACGACGAATGCACCCGCCACGAGCGCGATCTTCTGCCGCTTGAACTTGCGCCAGAACTCGGACCACGGCGTGCGTACGCGCGTGTCGGTGACGACGTCAGCGATGCCGGCAGGCAGCGTGGCCATCAACGGTACCGTATGGTGGGATTGATCAGGCCGTACAGCACGTCGACGATCAGGTTGATCAGGATGAACTCGAGCGAGAACAGCAGCACGAGCGCCTGGATCACCGGATAGTCGCGCATGTCGACGGCATCGACGAGAAGGCGGCCGAGCCCCGGCCAGTTGAAGACCTTCTCGACGACGATCGACCCGCCGAGGAGGAACCCGAACTGCAGCCCCATCATCGTGACAATGGGAATCATCGCGTTGCGAAGCCCGTGCTTGATCACGACGCGTCGTTCAGCCAGGCCCTTCGCGCGCGCCGTGCGGATGAAATCCTCGCCGAGAATGTCGACGAACGACGAGCGGGTGAAGCGTGCCATGATCGCTGCCACCGCCGCGCCGAGCGTGATCGACGGCAGGATGTAGTGGCGCCAGGTGTCGTTGCCAACCGTCGGCAGCCAGTTCAGCTCGACGGCGAAGATCTGCATCAGCACCATGCCGAGCGCGAACGCTGGAAACGAGATGCCGGACACGGCGAGCGTCATGCCGGCACGGTCCGGCCAGCGATTGCGCCATACCGCCGACACGATGCCGATCGCCATGCCGAAGATCACCGACCACAACATGCTCGAGACGGTGAGCCAGAACGTCGGCATGAACCGCTCGCCGATTTCGGTGGCGACCGGGCGCTTCGTGCGCAGCGACGTTCCGAAATCCCAATGCAGCACGCCGTTGACGAAGCGCAGGAATTGCTGCGGCAGCGGCTTGTCGAGGCCGAGATCCTTGCGCACGAGCTCGACGGTTTCGGGCGTCGCATCCTGCCCCGCCGCAAGTCTGGCCGGATCGCCAGGTAGAAGGTGCACGAGCATGAACACCAGAAAGCCGACGAGGATCAGCGTCGGCAAAAGGCCGAGCAGGCGTTTTGCGATATAGGCCGCCATGGCTTCACTCTAGCAAAGGCACGCACGCTTTGTCGCTTGCACGGCGGACGTGCTTATCCGCCGTCGATGCTCGGTAAATCTTGACCATTGTTCTTGACCATGTTAGCCTGCATCCGGTGGAAACCATGCCGATCTCGAAGTTCAAGGCAACGTGCCTGGCCGTCATGCACCGCGTCAAGCGAACCGGTCGGCCGGTCTTGATCACGCGCTACGGGCAGCCGGTCGCCGAAGTCGTTCCTCCCTCGCGGGCCGCCGGAAAAGGAAAGTGGATTGGGTCGATGGCAGGCACTGCCGTCACGGCCGGCGATATCGTGTCGCCTGTCGTGTACCCGGATGAATGGGAGGCGATGCGTCGTTGAGGCTGTTGCTCGACACGCATATCTGGTTTTGGATCCTGGCCGAGCCGGCCAGGATCGGCCGCCGCGCCAAAGCCGAGATCACCCGGGCAAAGAACGAAGTCTGGCTATCGCCGATCAGCGTGTGGGAACTTCTGCTGCTCGCGGAACGCGGTCGCGTGAAGTTGGGTGACGAGCCGCACCAGTGGGTCGCCACGGCGCTCTCCAGCACGCCTGCGCAGGAAGCACCGCTCAACTTCGACGTCGCCCTCCGCAGTCGCGAGATCATGGCGACGCACCCGGACCCTGCCGACCGGTTCCTGGTCGCAACGGCGTTGGTCAACGACCTGACGCTCGTCACCGCCGACGACGTGCTGATCGACGCTCGCTGTTGCCAGGTGCTGGCGAATCGGTAGCGGGCTTTGTCGTTACGGCAGCAGTGCGACTTCGCCCTCGATCTCCACCGGAATGTCGAACGGCAGCTCCGCCATGCCGACGGCGCTGCGCGCATGCGCACCTTTCGCCTTGCCGAACACTTCGACGATCAGATCGGTGAAGCCGTTGATCACAGCAGGCTGCCGATTGAATCCCGGCGCCGAGTTGACCATGCCGAATACGCGCGTCCATGCCGCGATCCGGTCGAGGTCGCCGAGCTCGCGTACGAGGCTTCCGAGAATGGCAAGACCCGTCAAACGCGCTGCCACGTAACCTTGCTCGACCGTGAGGTCGCGGCCGACCTTGCCGAGCGGCTTGGCGAGCGCGCCGTTCGCATCGGTCGGTCCATGACCCGAAAAGATCGCGCGCGTACCGACGACGCGCACCCACGGGAACGGCAGAACGACACCCGCAGGCAGTGACAGCGGCGCGGGCAACGCGAGTCCGAGGTCGCCGAGCCGGCGTTCGATCATGCCCATGCGGACTTCCGATAGGTCAGGGACAGGTTTCGCGAATGAAGCGGCTGATCTCGGCAGGCGATGCGAATACGACGGACGCGCGATCGCCCTGCATGCCGGCGCCGATGATCACTGGCTTGCCCGCGCGCGGTCCGGCGTCGCTCAAATCGGTCTTCAGACGCAGCTTGAATTCCCCGCGGAAAGCCCCGGGAACGCTCGCGGCCTCGTGTCCCCAGACATTGGCCAGGCTCGGTCCCGTCATCTGCACGCCGGCCGTCGTCGAGTGACACGGCGTGCAGACGCGAAACGTCTGCGCGCCGCGCGCTGCGTCACGTGTCGCCGATGCGTGAACGGTGAGCGCGAGCATCGGCAGGGCGACTGCCGCACGCGGGTCGATGCGCATCTACGGCGACTTGAGATCCATCTCGCTGAACTCGAATGACGCATCGGGCATCACGTACACGCCCGACAGGTTCTTGCTGTGCGCCGACAAAAGCTTCTCGGTGACGAGCGGCGCCCAGGGCGCGTCGTGCCAGATCGTTTCCTGCGCGTCCTTGTAGAGCTTCGCCTTCTCGGTCTTGTCGCTCGTCGCGAGCGCGCCCTTGATGTCGTTGTCGACCTTGTCGTTCTTGTAATACGCCGTATTGAAAAGCTTCGGCGGCCACGAGTCGCCGAACAGCAGCGGGCGAAGCGCCCAGTCGGCCTCGCCGGTCGATGCCGACCAGCCCACGTAATAGAGGCGCACCGGCGCGGTTTTCGGATCCGGCCAGCTTTCGACCTTTTCGACGCGCTGACCCGCTTCGAGCAGCGTGATCTTCGTCTTGATTCCGATTTGCGCGAGCTGCTGCTGCAGGAACTGCGACACCTTCTGCGCGGTGCTGTGGTTATAGGCCGACCAGAGCTCGGTCTCGAAGCCGTTCGGATAGCCGGCTTCCTTCATCAGCTGCTTCGCCTTGGCGAGATCGTAGGGCCACGGACCGAGCTTGACGCTGTACTCGACGGCGTCGGGCACGACGCCATCGGCCGGCTCGGCGTAGCCGGCGAACGCGACCTTCGCGAGCGCCTGCTTGTTGATCGCATAGGCGATCGCCTGGCGCACCTTCGGGTTGTCGAACGGCTTCTGCTGCGTGTTCATCGACAGGTAGCGCAGCACGATCGACGGCGCGGCGACGAGCTCGAGGTTGGGCTTCGACTTGAGAACGTCGGCGAGCTCGTAGGGAACCGGGAACGTGAAGTGCGCTTCGCCGGTCTGCATCAGCGCCGCGCGCGAGTTGTTGTCGACGACCGGTTTCCACGTGATCGTGTCGACCTTCGGATAGCCCTTGCGCCAGTAGTTCTCGTTCTTCGCGACCTTGAGGTAGTCGGTCGCCTTCCATTCGACGAACTTGAACGGACCGGTGCCGACCGGGTGGAACGCGATGTCCTTGCTGCCGTACTTCTTGAGCGCGGTCGGGCTGATCATCACGCCGGACGGATGCGCGAGATCGTTGATGAACGCCGAGAACGGCTCCTTCAGCGTGATCCGGGCCGTGTACGGATCGACGGCCTCGGTCTTCGCGATGATGCTGTAGAGGCCGTAGCGCTTGAGCTTGTTGTCGGGATTGGTGACGCGATCGAAGTTCGCCTTCACCGCGTCGGCGTTGAAGTCGGTGCCGTCGTGGAACTTGATGCCGTGCTTCAGCGTGACCGTGTAGACGAGGCCGTCCTTGCTGACGTCGTAGCTTTCGGCGAGCACCGGAATGAGCTTCATGTTCCTGTCGAAGCCGAACAGGCCCTCGTAGAACGATTTCGCCATCGCCTGCGACAGCGTGTCGTTCGCGTCGTACGGATCGGTCGTCGTGAACGTCGAGGCGACCGCGAAAACGACGTCCTTCGCGGCGTAGGCGGGCGCTGCAAGCGCGAGCGCCGCGAGCGTTGCGGCGAACATGCGGGTGAGCGATTTCATCGAAGACTCCTTGCGGGTGTCAGCGTGGGGAAATGTTTCGGTTCAATAAGGGCCGCCGACACGGTGCGCGGCGACGAAATGCCCGGGCGCGACTTCGACGAGCGGCGGAACGTTGGGCTCGTCGCCGACATTGCGGATCGGGGTCGGAATTTCCTCGGATGATAGCGCTCTTTCACGTCGATGCCGGGACGGATCGGCGACGGGCACCGCGGCCATCAGCTTGCGGGTGTACGGATGCTGCGGGTCGCCGAAAACCATCCGCCGCGGACCGATCTCGACGATCTGTCCGAGATACATCACCGCGACGCGATGACTGACACGCTCGACGATCGCCATGTCGTGCGAGATGAACAGGTACGAGACGCCGAACTCGGCCTGCAGGTCGAGGAGCAGATTGACGATCTGTGCCTGGATCGATACGTCGAGCGCCGACACCGCTTCGTCGGCGACGATGATTCGCGGATTCAGCGCGAGCGCACGCGCAATTGCGATCCGCTGCCGTTGTCCGCCGGAGAACTCGTGCGGGTAGCGGCGCGCATGCTCGGGTACGAGTCCGACGTGCTCGAGCAGCCAGGCGACGCGGTCTTCCGCTTCGCCGCCCTTCGCGACACCGTGGATGTAAAGCGGCTCGGCGACCGAGAAGCCCACGGTCAGCCTCGGATCGAGCGACGCGAACGGATCCTGGAAAATCATCTGGATGTCGCGGCGCACGGGGCGCAGCGCATCGTCGCGAAGCTTCGCGATGTCGCGGCCTTCGAATTCGACGCTGCCGCTTTCGATGTCGACGAGGCGCAGAAGCGAGCGTCCGGTCGTCGATTTGCCGCAGCCCGATTCGCCGACGAGCGCGAGCGTTTCGCCGGCCGCGAGATCGAAGCTCACCTGCTCGACGGCGTGAACGCGCCTCCGCACGCGGCCGAAGAAGCCGCCCCTGACGTCGAAGCGCGTCGTGAGCTTGCGGACGGAAAGGAGGGGACGCTGCCCCTCACCCCAACCCTGTGCCCGCGCGCGGGGAGAGGAAGTTTCCGTCGTCGCCGCCTCGAGTCCTTCTCCCCGCGAGCGGCGAGAGGGTGCCGAGCGTGACCGGGGCGGGTGAGGGGCCGAAGGTTGTGAAGAGGCGCCGTCCGCCACCGGAAATTTCCTTGGCACATCCGATTCGCGCAGTGCGCCAAGTTTCGGCACCGCCGCGAGCAACGCACGGGTATACGGCTGCGATGGAGACGTGAAGATCGTTTCCGCAGAGCCTTCCTCGACCTTGATGCCGCCGTGCATCACCACGACGCGATCGGCGACCTCGGCGACGACGCCCATGTCGTGCGTGATGAACATCACGGCCATCTGCATCTCGTCCTGCAGGAGCCGGATCAGCGTCAGGATCTGCGCCTGGATCGTCACGTCGAGCGCGGTCGTCGGCTCGTCGGCGATCAGGAGCGTTGGGCGGCACGACAGCGCCATCGCGATCATCACGCGCTGGCGCATTCCGCCCGAGAGTTGATGCGGATAGCGGTCGAGCACCGATCGCGCTTCGGGAATGCGCACCTGCTCGAGCATGCGCAACGCCTCCGCGCGTGCGGCGGACGCACTCTTGCGCTGATGCAGCCGGATCGATTCGCCGATCTGCTCGCCCACCGGAAACACCGGATTGAGCGACGTCATCGGCTCCTGAAAAATCATCGCGATCTCGGCGCCGCGAATCGCGTGCAGCGTTGCCGCATCGGCATGCGCGAGATCGACGCGCGTGCCGGCCGGTCGCGCGAATTGGAGGCGTCCATCGATGATCCGGCCGCCGCCGTGCTCGACGAGCCGCATGATCGAAAGCGCGGTGACCGATTTGCCCGAGCCCGACTCGCCGACGACGGCCACCGTTTCGGCGCG
>JAICLP010000090.1 GCA_025925475.1 Burkholderiales bacterium
GTCTGCGCGTCGACGTGGAATACCGCGCGGAGCCGGTTCGGCGTGCGCGTCGTCGTCGGTCCCGCGATGCGCTCGAGCTCGCTGACCACATCCGTGTGAACGGCGAGCGAATCCCCTTCCGGAAGCGCGGACAGCCACTTGGTCGCCGACCGAACGTCGGACAGCGGATCCTTGCTCGACCTCCCAAATCCGAACATCGTGCGTCGTGGAGCGTCAGGTACAGCGTTAAAGGGCAGTCGCAGCCATGCCGTTCGTGGGCACCCTGCGAATGAGCGCGCCCCGACGAACGGTCCCTGGCGTTTTTGAACGGCGGAAGGTGCAAGTTTCGGACCGAAGCCCGTGGGCAGCAACAAAACATTGTCCCGCGTCCGGATCCCGCGTGGCACACATCCTGCATGGCGGCTGTCCGTGCAGCACAGCGAGGTGGCCGCGACAGGTTTGCCACAGGGAGTGTGCTGCGGAGCTTCGCCGTGCGCGCGATGTCATTGGCGCGCAGGAGCGCGATGCGAAATGCAGGGGATGCGGAACATGGGAATTCTGATCGAGGCGCCTTCGCGGCGACAGGATGCGAGCGGCACTCCGGCGAATGCGCCGGCCGTCGCGGTGGGCGAGCCCGCGGGCGCGCTGCACATTCGCGAGGTCGTGCGCATCACCGGCCTGCGCCGCGAGCAGCTGTACATGTGGCAGCGACGCTACGGCTTTCCATCGCCGCTTCGCGATGCATTCGGCGATCGCGTGTATCCGGCAGATCAGGTCGCGCGGCTCAAGCTCATCAAGCAGCTTCTCTCCGAAGGATGGCGTGCAGGTGCCGTCGTGCCGCTCACCGATACGGCGCTGCAGTCGATGGTGGGACTCGCGGTGGCCGAGCCGATGCCGCTTCCGCCGGAAATCTCGCATGCGGTGCGTCTGCTGGGCGAGCATCGCGTCGACGAACTGCAGAATCACTTGTCGAAGCTGCTCGTTGCGCAGGGGCTGCGCAAGTTCCTCGAGCAGACGTTGATCCCGCTGAACGAGGCGGTCCACGAGCGCGTCGTGCGCGGCGAGATGCAGACGTTCCAGGAACTGCGTTTCATCGATCTTGCGATGCGACTGCTGCGCGACGTGACGCGTCTCGTGCGGCCGATGCGCGACGCGCGTCAATTGCTCCTCGCGACGCCGCCCAACGATCCGAATCAGCTCGGACTCGCGATCCTCGAGCTGCTGCTCTTCACCGAGGGCATTCATTGCCTGACGCTCGGCACCGGCGTTCCCGCGCAGGAGATCGCGGGTGCCGCGGACGCCTATCACGCGTCGATCGTCGTGCTGCTGTTCGATCGCGGCATCTCGGGCAAGATCGCAGGTCAGGAGATTCGCTCGCTGCGGCGCGCACTCGACGACCAGGTGCCTTTGATCGTCAGCGGACGCGCGGTGAATCTGCTCGCGAAGCCGATCGATCAGGTGCAGGTCGCTGCCGACTTCAACTCGGTGATGGCGGCGCTTCGCGCACGCGGCGTCGTGCCGGCCGCACCGATCACGCGCGTGCCCGACGTACCGGGCGGCGCTTCGCAAACGGCGTAGAATCGAGTCGCGTGGAACCGCGCGACTCCCTGCCATCGTCCGAAAACGTCACGCCGCGCGCCAGTGCGCGCGTCGCCTGGCATGCGCTCGCGATGCTGCTCGCGCTTGCGGTTGCATGGCTCGTTTTCGCCGCGTATCGCCAGCCGGATTTCATCCTCGATTTCGCCGGCATCAGGCTTTGCTGAGACCTCAATAGAAAAAGGGGCCAGGCTCGATTTTCCCGCGTCGGGAAATCGAGCCTGGCCCCTTTTTCTCGATTTGGGTTGCCTACGGCTCGTTGAGGAAATCCTCGAGCCTGCGCCGGTCGCGCTTCGTCGGCCGTCCGGCTGCCGCCGCCTGCGCAATCTTGTGTTCGGCAATGACACGTTCGCGCGCTTGCGCGCTTTCCGGCGTTTCGCGGTACAGCAGCGCCGCTTCCGCGGCCGGGCCACGTCGCTCGCTCGATCGGAGCACGTCGACGTCCCACGCGACGTCGCGCTTGCGGATCGAAACGCGCGAACCGGGACGCACCGCATGCGCCGGCTTGACGCGCTCGCCGTCGACGCGAACCTGGCCCGACTCGATCGCATCCGCAGCAAGCGTGCGCGTCCGATAGAAGCGTGCGGCCCACAACCATTTGTCGAGGCGCACGCGCTCGCCATGCGCGCTCAATTCGCGCTCGGGGCGGCCCTGCGCGCTCATGCCCGCGTACAGCGGGTCATTCGCCGGTGCCGGCGTACGTACGCATCCACTGCGCGACCGCGGCCGCGTCGGCGTAACCCTCGTTCTCCAGTGCCGCTGCGACGCGCTTTTGGTCCTCGCGCGGCCGATTCTGGGACAGCTTGAATTTCGCATCGAGGGTGCGGATGCGCAACCGGAATGCGACGATCGCATTCACGAGCGCGTCGCGCTGCCGCTCCGGCATTGCGAAGCGCCATGGCGCCTCGCGCGTTCCTTCGAAGCGCTGCACGAGCGTATCGAGGATTTGCCGTGTCTCCACCGGGTCTTGCACGATCTCGAGCACGCCGTGCGCA
Source organism: Burkholderiales bacterium (assembly GCA_025925475.1). GTDB lineage: Bacteria > Pseudomonadota > Gammaproteobacteria > Burkholderiales > Casimicrobiaceae > VBCG01. The sequence goes on from JAICLP010000090.1 coordinate 2,571, forward strand.
TGGACCGCTGCATAGTTCCACGTCGGAACGGCCTTCGCGGGCTCGGCGTACCAAGACGGGGACACGTAAGCATGCGGCCCGTGGAACATCGCGATCGACGGCGCATCGGCCGCGTGCTGCCAATGCGGATTCGCGCGCGCCATGTGGCCGAGCAGCGTTCCGTTCGGCTCGCAGCCGGCAACGAACAGCAGCGGCAGATGCGAGATGAAAGGCTCCGGCGTCGCCGGCGTGACGAGCGTCGCGAACGGATAGTCGTGGATGAGCCGCGCGGTCGCCGCGCGATCGGAGACGGCGAAATGCGACGGCGTATAAAGGCTCATCGAGACTCTCTCGTCTGACCGGGTTTGGTCAATGGAAGGGCGTAGATCGTCATCGGCAGCGCCGAATTGCGGTCGAACTTGGCGCCGGCCTCGATGCCGAGGCGGGCGACCCCCTCGGCTGTCTTCGTCTGCGCGTAGCGTGCGTGCATCGCGCCGAGCGCGAATTCGCGGCCCGACCCGGCCGCCCAGAATTGCGTGTACTCGAAGACCTCGCGCATCGAGAAAACACCGAAGATGCCGTTCGCATTCGCGATCAGCGCCGTGATCTGCGTCGATTCGTACGGATCGTCCTCTTCCTCCTTCGGGTTCAGGAAGTGCTGCTCCTTGAGTATCGGATGCAGCTTGCGGAACGTCTCGAAAATCGCCGACTTGTGCGCGAAATCGAGATCGCCATGCTTCGCGAGCAGGCTTTCGAACACGAGCTGGTGCGCTGCCGATCCGCAGAGCCCTATGTACGTATCGCGGTAGCGGACGATCTTGTCGTAGGTGCGGTCATGCTCGGCGGCGAGCCGGGTGTCGCCGAACGTGGTCAGCGAATCGGCAGCGATGGCGACGGAGTCGCCCTTGCGGACGACGACGAGCGTTGTCATGGAAGGTAAATCTCGAAAGCGCGCGCGAACCGGCTTGCTTCAAAAAGTGCATTCGCACGCGCGGAAACGCGATTATACGATCGGTGACGACGCCATCTGCGTCGAGACCCGCGGTATCCGCTGCGTTTGCCAGTTGGCGATCGCCCACGGCCAGAATTCGCGCGCCGACGCGAGCGAAGCGGGCGGCCGCATCTGCCCTAGGAACGACCATGCGGACAGGAGCGCTGGAAGCGCCTCTGGCGGCAGCGCAGCCGCAGCCGTTTGCTTCGACAGTTTCGCGCCGTTCGCGTCGACCGCGACGGGAACGTGAAGATAGCGCGGCGTCGTGAGGCCGAGCGCATGCTGCAGGAAGATCTGGCGCGGCGTCGACGTCAGCAGATCGGCGCCGCGCACGACGTCGGTGATGCCCTGCGCGTCGTCGTCGACGACGACGGCGAGCTGGTAGGCAAAGAGGCGATCGCTTCGCCGCACGACGAAGTCGCCGACGTCGAGGTCGAGCCGCTGCTGCTGGAATCCGAATACGCGATCGGTGAATCCGATCGGCGCCGATGGAACGCGCACGCGCATCGCCGCGCGCGAGGCGTCATCGCCAATCGCGCGATCGCGGCACGTGCCCGGGTAGATGCGCTCGCCGATCGCACTCGGCAGCGACGCAAGCTGGCGCCGCGTGCACGTGCAGGCGTACGCGTCCCCGTTCCCGACGAGCTTCGCGAGCGCCGCCTCGTACGCGTCCGTGCGCGTCGATTGCCGCCATGGCCGATCGTCCCACTCGAAGCCATAGCGCTCGAGCGAGGCCAGAATGGCATCGGCAGCGCGTGCACGTGCGCGCGGCAGGTCGACATCGTCGATGCGCACGAGCCAGCCGCCGCCATGGTGGCGCGCATCGGCGTAGCTCGCCATCGCGGCGACGAGCGAGCCGAAATGCAGTGGCCCGGTCGGCGACGGGGCGAAGCGGCCGCGGTAGTCGTGATCCCCCACGCTTGCTGCCGCTGCGCTGCCCTCAGGGGTCGGAATTCGCGCCTTGGGACCGCCCTGCGGCGCGAATGGCTCGATGCGTCAGTGCGCGAGAACGTCCGACGTCTGCACGGCGGCGACCGACGCGATGGACTGATAGCGCTTCATCGCGGCCATCACCGCCGTCGGATACTCGGGCTGGCCGAGGCTGCCGTTGTAGCGGCCGAGCGCGCGGTACAGATCGCCGTTCTCGACATCGAGATAGTGGCGCAGGATCGTGCAGCCGTAGCGCAGGTTCGTGCGCAGCTGGAAGAGATTCTGGTCGGGCGTGCCGATCAGGCGCACCCAGAACGGCATCACCTGCATGTAGCCGCGCGCATCGGCCGACGAGATCGCGTATTTGCGGAAGTTGCTTTCGTGGTGGATGACGCCGAGCACGAGCTGCGGATCGAGGCCCGCGCGCGTCGCTTCGTAATGCACGGTCGCGAGGAATTCGACGCGCGCCGCTCCATCGGGAAAGCGGCTCGCGAGCTTCGGCGACATCTGCGCGACCCATCCCCGCACGTCCGCGCGTTCGGTGTAATTGCTCGGCGCCGGATTGTCGGCGATGGCGCGCGAGAGGCCGCTCGCCACGGAGGGTGCGAGTGCTTCCTCGATCTGTGCACCGGCGTGCGCAGCGATCGGCGCCATGCACGCCAAGGCCGCAACCAGCAGGTGAGCCGCGATCAGCGTTCGCGGCCGCAAGCGATGCTGCTTCATCACTGTCCGATTCGTTGCTTCAAGAACGAAAGAACGTCCGCGACCGCCACCTTCGTTGCCGCGGCGTCGCGCCGAGACTGGTATTCGACGATACCTTCCTTCAACCCCCGCTCGCCGATCGTCACCCGGTGCGGCACGCCGATCAGCTCGAGGTCAGCAAACATTACGCCAGGACGCTCGCCGCGGTCGTCGAGCAGCACCTCGGCGCCCGCCGCTTCGAGCGCTTCGTGCAGCCGATCGGCCTCATCGCGCACGATCTCGCTGCGATCGTAGCCGATCGGGGCGATCGCGACCGCGAACGGCGCCATCGATGCGGGCCAGACGATACCCCGTTCGTCGTGGTTCTGCTCGATCGCCGCGGCGACGACGCGCGTCACTCCGATGCCGTAGCAGCCCATCTGGAGCACGTGCGACTGCCCCTCGGCATCGAGGTAGGTCGCGCCCATTGCCTTCGAGTAGACGTCGCCGAGTGCGAACACGTGGCCGACCTCGATGCCGCGCACGATCGACAGCGTTCCGTTCCCATCGGGCGACGGATCCCCCTCGATCACGTTGCGGATATCGGCGACGAGATCGGGCTCCCGGCAATCGCGACCGAAGTTGGCGCCGCGCAGGTGATAGTCGGCTTCGTTCGCGCCGCAGACGAAGTCGCTCATCACGGCGACCTGGCGATCGGCGATCAACGGCATGTCGGCCGGCATGCCGACCGGACCGAGATAGCCCGGACGGCAACCGGTCGCCGCGACGATCTCGGCTTCGCTCGCCCATCGCCACGAACCGATATTCGGCAGCTTGCCGATCTTCACCTCGTTGCCCATGCGGTCGCCGCGCACGAGCAGCATCTGCACGCGACCCTGCGCGTAGATCATCAGGCATTTCACCGTGCGCGCGAGCGGCAGTCCGAGAAGCTTCGCGACTTCCTCGCACGTCGACATCCCGGGCGTCGGCACGCGCTGCATCGTCTCGTTCGGCGCCGCCCGGGTCTCCTTCGGTGCAATCGCCTCCGCCTGCTCGACGTTCGCCGCGTAGCTCGATCGATCGCTGTACGCGATCGCATCCTCGCCCGACTCGGCGAGCACCTGGAACTCGTGCGATGCGAAGCCGCCGATCGCGCCGGTGTCCGCTTCGACCGCGCGGAATTCGAGCCCGAGCCGCGTGAAGATTCGCGCATATGCCTCGTACATCGCGCGGTACGACACCATCAGCGCGTCGCGGTCGACGTCGAACGAATACGCGTCCTTCATCAGGAACTCGCGCCCGCGCATCACGCCGAACCGTGGCCTGATCTCGTCCCTGAATTTGACCTGGATCTGATACAGGTTGACCGGCAACTGGCGATAGCTTCGAATGTCCTTGCGCACGATGTCGGTCATCACCTCCTCGTGCGTGGGCCCGAACAGGAAGTCGCGTGCCTGCCGGTCCTTGATCTTCAGAAGCAGCGGGCCGAACTTGTCCCAGCGCCCGGTTTCCTCCCACAACTCCGCCGGCAGGATGTGCGGCAGATACGATTCGAGCGCGCCGGCACGATTCATCTCCTCGCGCACGACGCGCTCGACCTTGCGCAGCGTGCGCAGTCCGAGCGGCATCCAGCTGTAGATGCCGGACGAGACTTTCTTGATCATCCCCGAGCGCAGCATGAGCTTCTGGCTCACGACCTCGGCTTCGGCGGGCGCTTCCTTCAGCGTGCTGAGGTAGAACTGGGTGACGCGCATCGCGCGCTGGTCTCCGATTGGGGGTCCGCGATTTTATCGTCCTTTCCCGGCGAGGCCTCGAGCGGGTGCGAGAATCGAGCGTCGTCGTTCAATTGCACCACCATGCCTGTTCCCGAGCTCGACGATCCGCGCCGCTGGCCGCCGGCGATCGTGACACCGTTCGACGAAGCGGCGCGCGCGATCGAGGCGAAGACGCGCGCCGACGCGGATGTGCACGATGCGCGCGTGTGCGCGTGGCTGCGCGATGCGGTGCAGGCCGGCGACGGCGAGCGGCTTGCGCGAACGTTCGCAAGCGCGCCAACGCCGGCGCTCGCGCGGCATCTGCGACGGCTGCTTGCCGAAATCGAGCGCAAAAATCCGTCAACCGCCGCCGGGCTCGCCACGACGCTCTTCGCGATTCCGGTGATCGTCGTAACGGCACAGAAGGCGAGGGCCGCGTTCGTTACGCTCGATGCGGTGCTGCCCGACGTCGCAGCGCTGGCTACGATCCTGCGCGATGCGAATGCGCTGAGCGGCTGCGAGACGTTCGCGCTGTCGTCATCGCTGGTCGGCGTCGACGCGATCGACGTCGCTGCGTTGCCGGCGCTTCTTGCGGCAAACGAAAGGCGTGCCGCTGCGCTCGACCTGGCGCCTGCGCCGATCCGCGTCGAAGGCGACGACGAACGCGTGCATCTGCGCTTCGTCGCCGGTGCGGCGCTGACGGCGCCTTCCGTCGATCCGCTGCACGAATCGACGATCGCGCGCTGGGGCATTCCGTTCGCGCAGGCACTCGGTCGTGCGCTTGCTGCGCCCGGCGTGACGCTGCTGGCGCTGCCGCGCGACGTGCAGCGGCTGGTCATCGCCGTGCAATCGGGACGCGCGGCGCAGCGCGAGGTGTCGGCGCAGATCTTTGCAAGCAACGCGATTCGGCGGCTCCGCGCCTCGTACGGCGAGCCCACCGCGATCATCAGTTCGCACGTCGCCGAGGATGCGCCCGGTGGCGGCGAGTTGCGCCTGTCGTTGTCTTCGCCGTTCGCGCCGAAGGCGGCCGAGGGCTTTCGTTGCCCGCTCTATCCGTACGAAACGGTGCAGGAGGTCGCGGCGATGCTCGACGCGCTGCTTAGCGATTGTCGCGTGACCGACGTGCGCATCGTCGCGGGCATCCACGACGACATCGACGCGTTGACGGGTGGGCGGCTGTTCTTCAAGGACCACGGACCGCTGACGCATTGATCGGTCGCGGCCGTTGCCGTCGTCGACGATGACTGCTCGCCGCCGCGGCGCTTGACGCGCCCGATGCCGCTCACGTGCTCGGTGACGGTCGGATTGCCGACGTATTCGATGACGCCGGCGCCGGAGATGCTCGCCCGAAGCGTCTTCGACGCATGCACGAGCACGTCGCCGACGCCGCTCACCGATACCGTCGCATCGTTCGCGAGCAGGTGCTCCGCGCGATAGGAGCCGGCACCCGAGATGGACACGTCCTCCTTCTCGACACGACCGGCGAGCTTCGCGTCGAGCGCCCCCGATCCGTTCACGCGAAGCGACGTTGCGCGAAGGTCGTCGATCGAGAGCCGCGAGCCGCCCGACGCCGCGATTCGCAGCGAGGTCGTTTCGAGCTTCGGCACGTCCATCCTCACGTTCCCGGTCAACGCGATCACATCGAGTGTGCGAAAGCGCAGCGTGACGCGGGCGACGCTGGGCGAGCGGCCCCCGAAGAAACGGTTCCACCAGCGTCGACGATCCTGCGCGCGCACGAGGAGGCGGCCATTCGCGACTTCGGCGCTGACGCCGTGAGCGCCGGCGGCCTGAACCTCGATCGCCTCGTCGTCGGATTGCAGCAGCGTCACCTCCGCCTTGCCCCCGATCTCGATTTCGTGGAACGGCGCCAGACTTTCCCGCCGCTCCGCACGTACGGTGGGCTCGCCCGCCATGCCCCGCGTCAGCGTCCACCACGCGAGCGCCGCCGAGACGAGAACCGTCGCGACAATCAGCCAGGGGAGCGATGTTCGGGGCATCGGCTGTCAACGTATCAGAAAAGGTCGGATTTCATGGGCCGCGACGCCTTGTGGTTCCTCGCGACTGAGCGCAAGGTTAGACGCGGCGCGGGCTTGCCGTGGATTCGCTATTGACAATCGGATAGCTTTGGAATACGGTATACGGAATGCAGTAAACTGTGTCGAAGCAAGGAGGACGTGATGGAAGGAGCGTCGCAGCCGATTCGCGTCGTGATCGCGAAGGTCGGTCTCGACGGCCATGACCGCGGCGTGAAGATCGTCGCGCGCACGCTGCGCGATGCGGGCATGGACGTCATCTACACCGGATTGCATCGAACGCCGGAGGAGGTCGTCGAGGCGGCGATCCAGGAGGACGTCGACGTGATCGGCGTCAGCATCCTGTCCGGCGCGCACATGACCGTCTTCCCGCGCCTCATCAAGCTGCTGCGCGAACGCGATGCGCAGGACATTCTCGTGGTCGGCGGCGGCGTCATCCCCGACGAGGATCTGCCGAAGCTCAGGGAAATCGGCGTGCGCGAACTGCTATTGCAGGACACGCCGCCGGCACAGATCGTCGAGACCATTCGCCGGGTCGTCGCCGAGCGAGGGCCGAGGTAGATCAGGGATCAGGGATCAGGCATCAGGGATCAGGGATCAGGCATCAGGCATCGGAAGTGACGGCGGAGAACATGGCAATTCAATCGATGGAGCAGTGGAGCTTTCCGCCGCGCTTCGACGCGGACTATTCGCCGCCGCCCGGCTCGCCTTACTGGTTTCCGGTACGCGAGACGATGCCGGCCGGCGATCGCGAGAAGGCGATCCTCGAGCGCTTGCGCGAGGTAACGCGCTATGCGTACGACACGTCGCCGTTCTACCGGCGCAAATGGGATGACGCGGGCTTCCACCCCGACCATCTGCGCTCGCTCGAGGACTTCGAGGCGAAGGTGCCGGTCGTCACGAAGCGCGATCTGCGCGAGGCGCAGACGCGCGAGCCGCCGTTCGGCCATTACCTGTGCATTCCCGACAGCGAGGTCCATCACATCCACGGCACGTCGGGGACGACCGGCCGGCCGACCGCGTTCGCCATTGGACGCGGCGACTGGGACGCGATTGCGAACGCGCACGCGCGAATCATGTGGGGCATGGGCATCCGTCCGGGCGATGTCGTGTTCGTCGCGGCGATCTTCAGCCTCTACATGGGCTCGTGGGGCGCGCTCTCGGGCGCGGAGCGATTGCGTGCGAAGGCGTTTCCGTTCGGCGCCGGCGCGCCGGGCATGACCGCCCGCGCGGCGATGTGGCTCGATCTCGTGAAGCCGACCGCACTTTACGCAACCCCGTCGTTCGCGCTGCACCTCGCCGAAGTCGCGCAAAGCGAAGGCTACGACCCGCGGCGCTTCGGCCTTTCGACGATGTTCTTTTCCGGCGAACCCGGTGCATCGGTGCCGGGCGTGCGAGATCGCATCGTCGCCGCGTACGGCGCGCGCGTCGTCGATTGCGGCTCGATGGCGGAGATGACGCCGTTCATGCACGTCGCCGGTTCCGCGCGGACCGACGGCATGCTCTGCTGGCAGGACATCGTCTACACCGAAGTGTGCGATCCGAAAACCTGTCTGCGCGTGCCGTACGGCGCGCGTGGCACGCCGGTGTACACGCATCTCGAGCGCACGTCGCAGCCGATGATCCGGCTCGCATCGGGCGATCTCACGCTGTGGGAGAACGGTCCCAATCCGTGCGGTCGAACGTATCCGCGACTGCCCCAAGGCATCTTCGGCCGCATCGACGACATGTTCACGATTCGCGGCGAGAACGTCTATCCGAGCGAAGTCGACGCCGTGCTGAACGGGTTGCCGGGTTACGGCGGCGAGCACCGGATCGTGATCACGCGCGAAGGCGCGATGGACGAGCTCGTCATCCGCGTCGAGATCGCGCCCGATCGCCA
>JAICLP010000163.1 GCA_025925475.1 Burkholderiales bacterium
GGGGCCCGCGATTGCGGTCGCCGATGCCTGCAGCGCACGGCGGAAGTAGTCGCGATCGGCGATCGACACGCCGTACTGCGCCGGCATCGCGTTCAGCGTGCCGACGTTGCGGCCGTCGGGCGTCCAGACGCCGACGTTGTGGACGAGCCGGGGGAGGTCGCCGCGGATCTTCGCGAGAAACGCGTCGTTCGCGGCCACGGCCGACGCATCGACGACCACGCCATGGCGGACCAGCGCGAGCGCGGTGAGATTGTCGCCTACAACGTCGTCGACACGCGCCGCGACCACCCGGGCAAGCGCGAGCGCGCGCTGCTTCGCATAGTCGTGCGCCACCGATGCCTGGCGTGCCGCATTGGCGCCGACGTAGACGATAAACGGCAGGCCGACGGCAAATGCGAGCACCGCCAGCCGAAACCCGATCGACGAGCGCAGCCGGACGAGACGCGCGACCCCGCGCGGGCGCGCAGGCGGCGCCTCGCCTCCGGCATCCCCTGGACCGGGAGCACGGGCGAGCGCGCGCGACGTCGACTTGTCGTCGGGCATGGAATGTTCGGATGTTGCGGCCGTATGCCGAGCACCGTCGCGCAAGGAACATGCCGATGTCATCGGCGATAATGCTCGCCCTCGCGATAGCTCGGTCCGACGCCGGCCGCTTCGATGAATCCCCTGTCGCTCGTCCTGCATCCCGCGGTCGTCTGTGCGGCGCTCCTCTGCTGCTCGAACCTGTTCATGACCTTCGCCTGGTACGGGCACCTGAAGCTGCTCGAAAACCGTGCGTGGTGGGTGGCCGCGCTGATCTCGTGGGGCGTCGCGCTTTTCGAATACCTGCTGCAGGTGCCGGCGAACCGCATCGGCTACACGCAGCTGTCGCTCGCGCAGCTCAAGATCATGCAGGAGGTGATCACGCTGACGGTATTCGTGCCGTTCGCGATGTTCTTCATGGGTGCGCATCTGAAGCTCGACTACCTGTGGGCCGGCTTTTGCATGATGGGCGCCGTTTACTTCATCTTCCGCGGCTGATGCCGGGCTTCGAACCGATGCATCTGCACATCCTCGGCATCTGCGGCACGTTCATGGGCGGCCTCGCGGCGATCGCGCGCGAGGCGGGACACACGGTCACCGGTTGCGATGCGAATGTCTATCCGCCGATGTCGACGCAGCTCGAACGGCTCGGCATCGACTTGACCGCAGGCTTCGACGCGGCGCAACTCGACTCCGTCGCGAAGCGCGCCGACGTGTTCGTCGTGGGCAACGTCGTTTCCCGCGGCAATCCGCTGATGGAAGCAGTCATGAACGCGGGGCGCGCGTACGCGTCGGGGCCGCAATGGCTCTACGAGAACGTCCTGCGCGACCGGTTCGTCCTCGCCGTGGCCGGCACGCACGGCAAGACGACGACGTCGGCGATGCTCGCCCACGTGCTCGCGCAGGCGGGCCTCGACCCGGCGTTCCTGATCGGCGGCGTTCCGCTCGATTTCGGCGTTTCGGCGCGATTGACGTCGAGCCCGTTCTTCGTGATCGAGGCCGACGAATACGACACCGCGTTCTTCGACAAGCGCTCGAAGTTCGTCCATTACCGGCCGCGCATCGCGATCCTCAACAACCTCGAGTTCGACCACGCCGACGTCTTCGCCGACCTCGCGGCGATCGAGACGCAGTTCCATCACCTCGTCCGCACGATTCCGGGCGACGGATGCGTCGTCGTCAACGGCGGCGACGAGGCGCTCGCGCGCGTCCTGGCGCGCGGCGTATGGAGCGAGGTCGAGCGCTTCGGCGCCGCTTCGGATGCGGCAACGCAAGGGCCGAAATGGACGATTGCCGACGACGGCCGCGTCGGCTTCGACGGCGAAGCGATCGGCATGCTCGATTTCGGGCAAACCGGCCGTCACAACCGGCTCAATGCGCTTGCCGCGATCGCAGCGGCGCGACGCGCCGGTGTTGCGCCAGCGGCTGCGCTCGAGGCGCTGAGGTCGTTTCGCGGTGTCCGCCGGCGAATGGAACTGCGCGGTTGCGTCGCCGGCGTGGCCGTGTACGACGATTTCGCGCACCACCCGACGGCAATCGCGACGACGATCGACGGCCTGCGACGGCGCGAGCCGGGCGGGCGCATCCTCGCGGTGCTCGAGCCACGCTCGAACACGATGAAGCTCGGAACGATGAAGGCCGCGCTGCCCTCGAGTCTCGCGCAGGCCGATCGCGTGTACTGCTATGCGGCCAATCTCGGCTGGGATGCGCGCGAGGCGCTCGCGCCGCTCGGCGCGCGGGCGCAGGTCTACGACGATCTCGGCGCGCTCGTCGATGCGATCGCGCGCGACGCGCAGCCCGGCGATCACGTGCTCGTCATGAGCAACGGCGGCTTCGGCAACGTGCATGCGAAGCTGCTCGACGCGCTCCGCGCGCAAAGCGTTGTCGCTTGAAGCGGGCGATCAGACGAACCAGAGGGCGCGCGCATCGACTCGTCGACCACCTAATGTAGCCTACGAAATGTGCGCGCCAGCTGCGTTCAGCACGGCTCGCGCCCCTGCAACTTCCGCCGATGCGTCCGACGATCGTCTATCTGCATGGGTTTCGCTCGTCTCCGGCGAGCGCGAAGGCCCGACAACTGAGTGCAGCAGTTGCGGCGCTGCCCGACGCGACCCGGCCGAACCTGCACGTTCCGGCGCTCGACCACCGGCCCGCGCGGGCGATGGCGACGATCTTGGCCCTCGCCGCCGATGTCGATCGGCGAGCACTCACTTTCATCGGCAGCTCGCTCGGCGGCTATTACGCGACGTACGCTGCAGAACGTCTCGACGCCCGCGCGGTGCTCGTTAACCCCACGGTGCACCCGTACGACGACCTCGCTTCACACCGCGGCGTACAGGCGAACCTCCATACCGGCGAAACGTTCGAGGTGACCGCGCGCCATTTCGACGAACTGCGAGCGCTGGCGATCGCGAAGATCACGAAGCCCGAACGCTACTGGCTGCTCGCGCAGTCCGGCGACGAGGTGCTCGACTACCGTGCGGCGGTCGCCTTCTACGCCGGCGCATGGCAATACGTGCAGGGCGGCGGCGACCACGCGTTCGTCGACTTCGAATGCGAGATTCCCGCGATCCTTCGCTTCTGCGGCGTCGGCGGCGAAGCCGGTTTTGTGCACCGCGCCTAGCTCGAACTGCAGGCGCAGGTTATGCTTGATATCCCTGCGCTGCGGCCACGAGCCGCGGCAGTAACCCGCTGTCCACGCACGTACTTCGGCCGACCGGCCATGTCGTGAGGACGGTTCGCAGACGGAGTTCGCGATGGCAAACCGCGCCAACGACAACCTTCGCGCTTCGCACACCGGAGCTCGCCATCGCGGCGCGGCTTCCCGGGTCGGTCGCGATCCCGCGACACAACCGCAGTCCGAAGTCGCCCTCGACCTGATGGGCCGCGAAAAGACGTTCGGCGCGCGCAATTACGATCCGCTGCCGGTCGTGCTCGCGCGCGGCGAAGGCAGCTGGGTCGCCGACGTCGACGGCCACTACTACCTCGACCTGATGTCGGCCTATTCGGCGGTGAGCTTCGGCCACGCGCATCCGCGCATCGTCGCGGCGCTGATCGCCCAGGCGCAGCAGCTCGGCGTCACGTCGCGGGCCTACTACAACGACGAGTTGCCGCCATTGCTCGAGCGGCTTGCGCAACTGACCGGTCTCGATCGCGCGTTGCCGGCGAACGGCGGCGCCGAGGCGGTGGAGACGGCGATCAAGGCCGCGCGCAAGTGGGGCTACAAGGTCAAGGGCATTCCCGACGGGCGCGCGGAGATCATCGGTTGCGCCGGCAATTTTCATGGCCGCACGATCACCGTCGTCGGGCTGTCGAGCGAGCCGCAGTATCGCGACGGCTTCGGACCGTTCCTGCCCGGGCTTTCGACCGTTCCCTACGGCGATGCCGATGCGCTGCTCAAGGCGATCACGCCGCGCACCGCCGCGTTCCTCGTCGAGCCGATCCAGGGCGAAGGTGGGATCATCGTGCCGCCACCCCACTATCTCGCACGCTGCCGCCAGATTTGCCGCGACCATCACGTGCTGATGATCTGCGACGAGATCCAGACGGGACTCGGGCGCACCGGCCGTTTCCTCGCGAGCGAATACGACGGCATCGAGCCGGATGGCGTCATTCTCGGCAAGGCGCTCGGCGGCGGCCTGCTGCCCGTATCCGCGTTCGTCGCGACGAACGACGTGATGCAGGTGTTCCATCCGGGCGATCACGGCAGCACGTTCGGCGGCAATCCCCTGGCATCCGCGGTCGCAATGGCTTCGCTCGACGTGCTGTTCGAGGAGAAGCTGATCGAGCGCTCGGCGGAGCTCGGCGCATGGCTGTTGTCCGAGCTGCAGGACCTGCGCAGCCACGTCGTGCGCGATGTCCGGGGACGCGGCCTTTTCATCGGCATCGAGGTCGATCCGCGGTACACGACGGCGCGCCCGGTCGTCGATCGGCTGCTCGCGCGCGGCATCCTGTCGAAGGACACGCATGGCACCGTCGTGCGGATCGCGCCGCCGCTCAACATCCCGCGCGACGACCTCGCGTGGGCGGTCGGCGAAATCTACGCCGTGTTCCGCGAGCTCGAGCGCGATGTGAAGCGCGCCGCATGAGCCAGCGGAGGGAAGTCCAATGACCGAAGGCGGGAAGCTGCAATAATCCGCGCCTCGGCGTGCGCCGGTTGCGCGCGTCGAGTACCGCCATGCAGTCGCTTCGCGCCTTCGTCCGCTTCGTCCCCGTCGTTTTCGCCGCGGTCTGCTCGACTGCGCTCGGTGCATCGCGGATCTGCATGAGCGCCGATACGCTGCTCTTCGGCCAGCAGCAAGTGGGCAGCAGCACGTCGGCGACGGTCAGCGTGTCGAACTGCGGTGACGCACCGTTCGCGTTCACCGACGTGAGCCGGAATAGCGCGACGAACGTCGCGTTCCGGACGGTGACGTCGTGCGCGACCGGGATGACGCTCGCGCCGGGCGATGCGTGCAGCGCGACCGTGTATTTCGAGCCGACGGTGCCGGGGCAGGCGTCGGGCGCGCTCTGGTTTCACAACACGACGTCGACGCCGGATCAGCTGCTGACGTTCTACGGTCGCGCGATCGATGCGCAGGCGGGAACGGCGTCGCTTGCGTTCGCGCCGGTGCTCGCCGACTTCGGCAGCGAAGCGGTCGGCCACGAGACGCCTGCGCTCGTCCTGACGCTGCAGAACACCGGTGCGGCGCCGCTCGTCCCGAGCGCGCTCGTGCTGAACGGCGTCGACCCTTACGACTTCAGGGGTGAGACGGGCAATGGCGCGAGCGCCTGCGGCATCGGCCGCGCGATCGCACCGGGCGGAAGCTGCACGCTGCGCCTCTATTTTCACCCGCAGGCGAGCGGTCCGCGGCAGGCGAATCTCGTCGTCGATGCGCCGCAACTCGCAGCACTTGCAAGCGTCACGCTCATCGGGCAAGGCACCGACGGATCGGCGACGATTCCGGTGATCGAATTCCACAACGGCAGCGATGGCCAATACTTCCTGACCGCCGATCCGAACGAAGCGGCGCTGCTCGATCACGGCGCGCTCGGACCCGACTGGTCGCGTACCGGCGTAACGTTCAACGCGTGGCCGCTCGATGCAACCGACCCGCGCGCGCAACTCGTCTGCCGTTTTTTCGGCACGCCGGGCGTCGGTCCGAACTCGCACTTCTATACCGCGTACGCGAACGAATGCGCCATCGTGCGCAAGGACGCGCACTGGATAGAGGAGGGCGCGACGTTTCGCGCGATGCTGCCCGATGCAGGCGCCTGTCCGGACGGCTACGACACCGTGCAGCGCTTGTGGAGGCCCGGTTCGGTGGTGACCGACGGCCGTCACCGCTATGTCATCGATCCGGCCCTCGCGTCGCAGATGCAGGGCGACGGCTGGGTGCTGGAAGGGCCGGTATTCTGCGCGCCGCGTTAGTATTGCGCTCCATGCCTGCCCCGACGCTCGCAGGGAAACTCGTCGTAGCGATCAGCTCGCGCGCGCTTTTCGATCTGACCGAAAGCCATCGCGTCTATACCGAGCTCGGCGTCGAAAGCTACCACCGCTACCAGATCGAGCACGAGGACGAGCTGCTCGAGCCGGGCCCGGCGTTCGCGCTCGTCACGAAGCTGCTGCGGCTCAATCGGCTGTCGAAGCAATACGTCGAGGTGATCCTGCTGTCGCGCAACAGCGCCGACACCGGCCTTCGCGTGTTCAACGCAATCAAGCACTACGGCCTCGACATCACGCGCGCCGCGTTCACGAAGGGCGAGCCGACGTCGCGCTACGTTCCGGCATTCGGCGCGCATCTGTTCCTGTCGGCGGACACCGACGACGTGCGCCGCGCGCTCGAGGACGGCTACGCGGCGGCGACGATCTTTCCGTCCGTGTTCCGCAACGAGACGGACGAGCTGCGCATCGCGTTCGACGGCGACGCGGTGCTGTTCTCCGACGAGGCCGAGCGCATCTACCAGGCGAACGGCCTCGCCGCCTTCGCGCAAAGCGAGCGCGATGCCGCGACGACGCCGCTGTCCGGAGGACCGTTCAAGGACTTCCTCGCAGCGCTGCACCGCATCCAGTCCGACTTCGCCGAGGATCGCAGTCCGATCCGCACGGCGCTCGTCACGGCACGAAGCGCTCCTGCGCACGAGCGCGTGATCCGGACGCTGCGCGCCTGGAACATCCGCATCGATGAAGCGCTGTTCCTCGGCGGCCTCGACAAGGGCCAGTTCCTGCGCGCATTCGGCGCCGACATCTTCTTCGACGATCAGACGCGGCACGTCGAATCGGCGGCGCAGCACGTGTCGGCCGGCCATGTCCCGCACGGGATCGCCAACCCATGACGCCGACGCGCGCACGCAAGCGCAGCCTCGGGGAACCGCCCCGGTTCGTGCGCGCTCGAAGCGCCATGCCAGGAATCCGCCATCCGATGAAGCTCGTCTGCGTTGCCGCGATGGCCATCGCCACCGCGCTGGTTGCGCTGCCGACGCACGCCGACCAGTACAAGATCGGCGTGATGAACGTCGAGAAGATCCTGCGGCAGTCGAAGGCCGCACAGGCGGCGCAGGCGCGGATCGAGCAGGAATTCAAGGCGCGCGATGCCGACATTTCACGCAAGGAGCAGGACGTCCAGGCGGCTGCAGCGCAACTCGCGAAGGATCGGCCGACGCTTTCGGCCGACGAGGCGACACGCCGCGACCGCGACCTCGACCTGCGCACGCGCGAAGTGCAGCGGCAGCGCCAGCAGTTTGCCGAGGACCTTCGCGGGCGGCAGTTCGAGGAGCTCGACAAGCTGAAGGCACGGCTCGACCAGGTGCTGACGAAGTACGCGAA
>JAICLP010000021.1 GCA_025925475.1 Burkholderiales bacterium
ATCGTCGGCATGCGTGACGACGAGCGGGACGTCGACATCGTGGGCGCGCAGTACCCGAAGGCACCGAGCGCCGACGTTGTGATAGGCGAAGACGACGGCGCTCGGCATGGATGAACTCACCGTATCGCGCGGACGCTCTCGGCGGGCCGATGCGGAAGATCCACGTCGTCGTGCTCGCGCTCGAGCACCGCGCGGATCACGTAGCGCGGCCGCTCCCGTACCTGCTGATAGATGCGCCCGACGTATTCGCCGAGGAGCCCGACGCCGAACATGATGCAGCCGATCAGGAAGAACTCGAGAATGTCGCGGTCCCACACCGCCTTGAGGCCTTCGAGCACGCCGCCGGTGATCGCGCGCTCGACGATGACGACCGCGTACAGCACGACGGAACCGATGGCCACGATCATTCCCACGACCGAGAAGAGCTGCAGCGGCACCAGCGAGAAGCCGGTCACGAGATCGAAGTTGAGGCGCATCAGCCGATACATCGAGTACTTCGACTCGCCGGCGGCGCGCTCCTCGTGCAGAACGTCGACTTCGGCCGGATGATGCGCGAACGTGTACGCCAGCGCGGGGATGAACGTGCTCACCTCGCGCGCAGCGACGATCGCGTCGACGATGTCGCGGCTGTAGGCGCGCAGCATGCAGCCCTGGTCGGTCATCCGGATGCGCGTGATCCGCTCGCGCAGTCGATTCATCAACCGCGAGGCCGCACGACGCCACCAGACGTCCTCGCGGTTGCGCCGCACGCCGCCGACATAGTCGGCGCCGCCGTCCATCACCGCGAGCAGCTTGCCGATCTCCTCGGGTGGGTTCTGCAGATCGGCATCGAGCGTCACGATGCGCTCGCCGCGTACGCGCTCGAAGCCGGCCAGGATCGCAAGGTGCTGGCCGTAATTGGCGTTGAAAAGGATCACGCGCGTCACATCGGGTCGCGCGGTGAACTGTTCGCGCAAAAGCGCCGCCGAGCGGTCGCGGCTGCCGTCGTTGACGAAGATCACTTCGTACGGCACGTCGAGCGCGTCGAGCGCCGGATAAATCCGCGCGAACAGCGCCGGCAAGCCCGCCTCTTCGTTGTAGACGGGAATGACGACCGACAACTGCGGATGCGCAATCATCGCCCGAGCACGTCCGCGCATGCATCGCAGACGCGGTCGACGTCGTCGAGACTCATGCCCGCATGCAACGGCAGCGTCACCGTCCGCTCGGCGATACGCTCGGTGTTCGGCAGGTCGCCCCGCTGGTAACCGTAGCGCCGTCCGAGCGTCGACAGATGCAGCGCCTCGTACGACACGCCCGTCGCGATGCCGCGCGTTAGCAGCATGTCGCGGAACATCTTGCGCGACATCGACAACCCGTCGGGCAGCAGGATGCTGAACATGTTCCACGACTGGCCGTCGCCATCCACGGGACGCGGCGGCAGCACGCAGTCCGTATTCGCCGGAAAGCGCTCGAAATAGCGCAACACGAGATTGCGACGATGCGCGAGAAATTCGGGCAGCCGGGCGAGCTGCTCCACACCGATCCGCGCATTGACGTCCGGCAGATTGAACTTGCCGCCCGGGAACCCGACGTCGCGCGTACCGTCGGCAAGGCGCTCGATGCCGTGGAAGCGGAGCACGTCGACACGCCGTGCCTCCCGCTCATCGTTGCAGGCGAGCGCGCCCCCCTCGATCGACGTCATGTTCTTGTTCGGGTGGAAGCTGAACGTGACGAGATCGCCGATCGCGCCTACCGGGCGGCCGCGATACCGCGAACCGATCACGAGCGCCGCATCCTCGATGACGCGCAGCTCGTGCCGCCGCGCGAGGCCATGGAGCGCGTCCATGTCGACGAGCGAGCCGGGCCAGTGCGTCGGGATGATCGCGCGCGTGCGTGGGCCGATCCGGGACTCGACCTGCGCAAGATCGATGTTGCGGGTGACGAGGTCGCAATCGACGAAGACCGGCGTCGCACCGCACTTGACGATCATGTTGAGGACGGTGAAGAAGCTTTGCGCGCAGGTGATCACTTCGTCGCCGGGACCGATGCCGCAAAGCTGCAGGGCGACTTCGACGGCCGCGGTCGCGGACGTCATGACGCGCACGGGCCGGCCTTCGCAGAACTTCGACAGCGCCGCTTCGAAGCGCTCGACCCACGGGCCGCTCGTGATCTGTCCCGAGCGCAGCACGTCGGCGACGCCGGCAATCGTCGCTTCGTCGATCAGCGGTCCCGCGAATTTCATCGGCCTGGCACTCATGCGCTGCGTGCGACGAGATAGACGCCGATCACGATGAAGCCGATGCCGAGCCAGCGCGCGCTCGTCACCGCTTCGCCAAAGAGGTACTGCGCGGCCAGCGCGTTGACGATGTAGCCGATCGACAGCATTGGATACGCGACCGACACCGGCACGCGCGAAAGGCCGACGATCCACACGACGAGGCTCACGACGTAGAACGCGGCGCCGGCGATGAAATAGCCTTCGCTCGCCATCCTGGTCAGCATCGACGCCCAGTTGTCGGCATTGAGCGTGATGATGCCGAGCCGATTCGTGCCGCCCTTGAGCAGCAATTGCGCCGCCGCGTTCAGCAGCACGCCGGTGATCAGCAGCATGAAGGCAGCCGCCGACATCACTTGCGCGCGATCAGGATGCGGCGCGCATCGCTTGCGACGACGCGCATCGGCACGCCGTCCTTGACCAGGAGGTCGTGCGTGTTCGGCGCCATCAGCGCGTAGCCCTGCGGCAGCGATTGCCAGCGCGCAATCCACTCCGACAGGTGCGCGATGCCGAGGCCCGGCTCCGCATCGAGTCCGGGGCCGAGCTCGTCGCGATACTCGACGAGCGTCGTCGTGCGGCCCAGGTAGAACGGCAAGGTCTGGTCGTACATGCGAACCTGGAAGAATGGCGCGCTCGGATCGTACGGAGGATTGGCCGCATTTTCCAGCGTCGTGACGAGGTCGGCGGCCGAGCGCGTTGCGCGGAAGACGTCGGAGCCCGAAAACGCGGCCTGCATCGCGAGGATCGTCGCCAGCGACAGCGCAGCAATGCCGCGCGAGCGCCCGCGCTCGTCGCCGCGTCGGAACGCGAAAAAGCCGACGGCGTAGCCGGCGCCGGCGACACCGAGCGCGACGTTCACCCAATGACCCAGCACGTCGTAGAGCACGCGCGGCGTCCGCGGATCGGCGAGCGCCTGCGCGAGGCGGGGCCAGCCGACGAGCGTTGCGACCCAAAGCGCCAGCGTCGATGCGGCGAGCGCCGCGGTCCACGCGGCGAGCGTGCGCACGGATATCGTCCGGAGCTGCGCGCCGAGCACGAGGGCCGCGGCGGGAAACATCGGCAGGATGTAGGACGGCAGCTTCGAACCCGACAGGCTGAAGAACACGAACACGAACGCCGTCCATACGACGCAGAACTTTGCCCATGCGAAGCCATCCGCGTCGAGCGCGGCGTGACGCCAGCTCGGGCGAAGCCGCCAAAGGAAGATGCCGGTCCACGGCAGGAAGCCGACGACGAACATCGGCACGAAATACCACCACGCACCGACGCGCCGATGCTCGGTCGTCAGGAAGCGCTCGAAGTGCTCGTGGATGAAGAAGAAGCGCGCGAACTCGGGGTTGCGCAGCGACACGAGCACGAACCACGGCGCGGCGAGCACGACGAGCACGACGAGGCCGCTTCCGAGATGAAGCCTCCGCCACGGAGCCCGGTCGCGCGTGACGAGCGTGTAGACGACGAGCGTCGCGAACGGGATCAGCAGCGCGACGAGTCCCTTCGTCAGCATGCCGCCCGCTGAGGCCGCGTACGCGAGCCACATCCAGTTCCGCTGCTGCATGGGGGATGCGCGGGCGTGCTGCGCGCGCAGGAACGCGCAAAGCGACAGCGTGAGCCAGAACGTCAGCAGCGCGTCGAGCGTCACGAGATGCGAAATGCCGAAGAGCCAGACGCTGCCCGCGAGCGCCATGCCGGCGTAGAGACCGACGGGCACCGATGCGATCGCAGCGCCCGTTGCGGCAACGACGGCGACGGTCAGGAATCCCGCGACGACGCCCGGAAGCCGCGCCGTCCATTCATCCTGCTCGAACGCCTTGAAACTCGCCGCCGTCAGCCAGTACTGCAACGGCGGCTTCTCGAAATACTTGAGGCCATCGAGGCGCGGCGTCACCCAGTCGCCGCTCGCCAGCATCTCGCGTGCGATCTCGGCATAACGACCCTCGTCGGGATGTTGGAGCTTTCGCACATCGAGGTTCGCGAACCAGACGATCGCCAGGATCACGGCGAGCGCGATCCAGGCACGGCGCGGCAGCGCGGCGATGGTCGACGGTGCGGGCGTCAGCAGCGGGCGGCGGGGCAACGCAGCGGCGGTCGGCAATTCGGGCGGCGGCAGGAACGGCGGCAACGCGGTGCTGCCGCAACGATCGGTCGGCGCATTCTACCGTCAGCGCCCGCGACAGCGACGCGGATGTTGCAGGATGCTACCAGCCGCGCACGACGAAATCCGGCAGCGTCAGGCAGACGAGAATCGCGAGGTCGAGCGCGGCGATGATCGCGACGACGAGCACCATCGGCGCCGATTTGAAGAGCCGCATGAACACGACGATGACGAGCAGCGCCTTCGCGATGGCGATCGCCATGTTGATCGCGAGGTTGTAGCGTCCGAGCGGAATGAACGAGGTGCCGCAGGTGATCGCGAGCAGCACGAGGAGCGCGATCCACGTCGCGACATAGTTGCGGATCCGGGAATGGGTCATGTGCGCGAGACCAGGTAGAGGCAGGGATAGAGGAAGATCCAGACGACGTCGACGAAGTGCCAGTAGAGGCCGGCGATCTCCACCTGATCGGCAAGTGTGTTCGGCTTGCCGAGCCATGCGCGGCGCGCGAACGTCAGCACGAGCCCGTTTCCAACCGACAGGTGGACGAGGTGCAGTCCCGTCGTCACGAAGTAGAACCCGAAGAAGACGAGGGCGCCTTTCGCATAGCGCGGGTCGAACGAGAAATCGAGCACCGGCACGAGGTGGTCCCGATAGTCGAGCGCGTACTCGGTCAGCTTGATGCCGGTGAAGGCGAGGCCGAGGAGCCCCGTGATGACGAGCAGGATCGCCGTCGCGCGACGCACGCCGAGCTCTGCCGCCCGCATCGCGAGCACCATGAACAGGCTGCTCGTCAGAAGGACGGCCGTGTTCGTCGTCCCGAGCAGGATGTTCGTGTGCTTGCTCGCCGCCGCGAACGCTTCGGGGAACTGCACGCGCGCGATCGCGTAGGCGAAGAACAGCGCGCCGAAGAACATGACCTCGGTTGCAAGGAAAATCCACATGCCGAGCTTCGCGGCATGCACCTGCTGCGGCGCTTCCTCGAACTGCGCCGCGACGCGAAGCGCCGGTTCGTGGACCGCGCCGATCGCCGGGTTCGCCGACGTCATGCGGGTCTCCGCATCATCGCGTTCCTTCGCGCGCATCGACGACGTCGCGCGACAGCGCCGCCATCCGATATGCATACGGCGGCTCGGTGACGACCGGCGGCGTCGCGAAGTTGTGCACGGGCGGCGGCGACGACGTCTGCCATTCGAGCCCGGTCGCGTCCCACGGATTGGCCGGCGCACGCGCGCCGCGGAACAGCGACCAGCCGAGATAGAGCAGCGGCAGCAGGTAGCCGAGGGCGAGGATCAGCGCCCCCGCCGAAGAAAGCACGTTGAGCGTCTGGAATTCGGGGGGATACGCGTGGTAGCGGCGCGGCATTCCCGCGATGCCGAGCAGGTATTGCGGGAAGAACGTGAAGTTGAAGCCGACGAAGAGCAGGATCGCGGCGAAGCGCGCCCAGCGGTCGGAATACATGCGCCCGGTGATCTTCGGCCACCAGAAGTGGATCCCGCCGAGATACGCGGAAACGGTGCCCCCGACCATGATGTAGTGGAAGTGCGCGACGACGAAGTACGTATCGGTCAAATGCACGTCGAGCGCGAGCGATGCGAGGAACAGGCCGGTCATGCCGCCGACGGTAAACAGGCCGACGAACCCCAGCGCGTAGAGCATCGGCGCCGTGTAGGTGATGCGGCCGTGCCAAAGCGTCGCCGTCCAGTTGAACACCTTGACCGCCGACGGAATGGCGACGAGGAAACTCATGAACGAGAACACGACGCCGGCGTACATGGACTGGCCGGAGACGAACATGTGGTGTCCCCAGACGAGAAAGCCGAGCACGGCGATCGCGATGATCGCGAACGCCATCGTCTTGTAGCCGAAGACCGGGTTGTGCGCGCTTGCTGCGATCAGCTCGCTCACGACGCCCATTGCCGGCAGCACCATGATGTAGACCGCCGGATGCGAGTAGAACCAGAACAGATGCTGGAACAGCAGCGGGTCGCCGCCGAGCACCGGGTTGAAGATCCCGATGCCGAACAGGCGCTCGACCGTAACCAGCACGAGCGTCATCGCGAGCACCGGGGTCGCGAGCACGAGGATCGCCGCCGTCGCGTACTGCGCCCACACGAAGAGCGGCAGCCGGAACCACGTCATCCCCGGAGCGCGCATCGTATGCACGGTGACGATGATGTTGAGCCCCGTCAGGATCGACGAGAACCCCACGACAAACACGCCGGCCAGCACGTAGATGACGTGCGTGTTCGAGAACATCGTCGAGAACGGCGCGTAGAACGTCCAGCCGGTATCGACGCCACCCGCGATCATCGCGGCGATCGTGAAGATCGAGCCGCCGACGTAGAGATACCAGCTCGTCAGGTTGAGGCGCGGGAACGCCAGATCGCGGGCGCCGATCATCAGCGGCACGAGAAAGTTGCCGAGCGTCGCCGGAATGGACGGGATCAGGAAGAACCACACCATGATCACGCCGTGCATCGTGAAGAGCTTGTTGTACGTCTCGGCCTTGACGAAGTCGCCGGCCGGTGTCGCGAGATCGAGCCGCATCATCGTCGCGGCCGCGCCGCCGATGAAGAAGAACGCGGTGATCGACACGGCGAACAGGATCGCGATCCGCTTGTGGTCGTGCGTCGCGAGCCATGACCCGATCGTGAACTTCGCGTTCAGGTAGTTCGATGGCGTCTCGACCCGTACCGCGTGCCCTTGCGGTACGTCGCCGGCAAGGCCCGTCGTCCATGAGCTCATTTCGGCCGCTCCTTCGTGCTCGCGAGGCTCTTGATGTAGGCGATCAGGTCGAGGATGTCGTCCTCGCCGATCTGTCCGGTGAACGACGGCATGATCGGGGCGTAGCCCGCCGCCACTTCCTTGCGTGGCAGCAGGATCGAATCGCGGATGTAGCGCTCGTCGGCGACGACGGTCGTGCCGTCCGACAATGGAACGGGCCTGCCGTACACGCCGGCGAGATTGGGAGCGTGCACCGACGCGTTCTCGCCATGGCATCCGCTGCAGCCGAGGTGGCGAAAGAGGTCTTCTCCGCGCGCGGCCATGCTCTGCGTCGCCGCGTGCGCATTCAGCCATCGCTGGAATTCCGCCGGCTCCATCACGATGACGTCGCCGCCCATGTGCGCATGATCGGTGCCGCAGTATTCGGCGCAGAACAGGTGAAAGCGGCCCGTCTTCGTCGCCGTGAACCACATTTCCGTGTAGCGGCCCGGCAGCACGTCCTGCTTCAATCGAAACGCCGGCACGAAGAAGCTGTGGATGACGTCCTGCGACGTCATCACGAGCTTGATCGGCTGGCCGCGCGGAACGTGCATCTCGTCGATCTCGCGCTGTCCCCCGGGATGCTGCAGCTTCCACATCCATTGCTTGGCGACAACGAAGAGCTCCATCGAATTCGCCGGCGCATCGGCGCGCACCATATAAAGCCGAGCGGCCCACGCGAAGGATGCGAGGAACAGCGCGAACGGGATCAGCGTCCAGGCGGTCTCGACCCGCCTGCGGGCACGGGCCTGCGCCTCCGGAACGTTCTCGGCCCGCTTGACCTTCGACCCTGCGCGATAGCGGATGCCGAAAACGATCATCGTGACGAAGATCGCGATCGCGACACCGCCGGTGACGATCGTCACCGCATACAGCAGAAGGTCGACGCGCGGCGCGATCGTCGACGCTTCGGGCGGCAGGCCGAGCGCGATCATCGCGTGCGATCTCGACGCGGCGTCCGGCGCTCGCGCCGCCAGGCCGTCGCCGCGTAGCCGACGAGGGCGGCCAATGCCAGCAGCCCCGCGACGCGGACGGAATTCATCGCGGCGAAGCTATAGCGGCCGGTCTTCGGATCGTAGTGAAAGCAGAGGAGCCACTTCGACACCCCGCCTTCGCTCGCTGTTGCATCGATAACGGCAGCGGCGTCGGACGCAGTCGCGCTGCTCGCCGACGCGAGCGCACTGCGCAACTCGGTCGGCGGGAACGAAACGCCATAGAGCACGCGGGCAATGCGGCCGTCGGGCGCGACGATTGTGATGCCGGATGCGTGCGCATACTGCTTCTCGGCAGCGACGTACGTGTAGCGATAGCCGAGCGCGCGGGTGACGCGGCCGATCGCAACGTCGTTGCCGGTGAGGAAGTGCCAGCCTTCCGTCGCATCGCGCATTCCACTGCCGAGGACGTCGCGCTTCTTCGCGAGCGCGAGCGCAGGCGTCTCGAGCGGCGCGATGCTGACCGCGACGACGTCGACATCGTGGCCGGCGCGCAGCGCGGACGCGCGAAGGCTCGCAGCAACGCCGCGCAGCACGATCGTGCACAGATTCGAGCATCCGTAGTAGGCAGGTACGACGATCGCCGCGCGGTCGTGAACGACGTCGGCAAGCCGTACGCTTCGCCCGTGCTCGTCGCTGAAGCGCGCGCTCATCGGGAGCACGGCGCCGGGCGCCGGTGCGAATCCGACCTGGTCGACCGGTGGCAACACCGTTGCGCGCGCGCTGCCGGCGACGAGTGCCGCGGCGAGCATGATGAATCGCGCGATCGTCATGGCGTCTTGCCCGCAGATGCCCGGGCCCGTTCCGCCAGCAGCGCCATCGCGCGTTCGACCGGGATGTGCGCGATGCCATGATCGCGATCGACCCAACCGTACGTGGAGATCATTCGCTGCTTTTCCCTGTGCAGTGCGCCGATGTCGTCGATGGGAACCGGCGAAAGCCGCACGTCGCCTTCGATCGGCGGCGGCTGGCCGTAGTGCGCTGCGTGGGCAGGCGGCGGCTCGCTCCTGCCGGCATGCAGCACGAAGAACGATGCTGCAAAGCCGAGCGCGATGGCGCCGATGATCAGCAAGGCACCCGCCGCGATCTCGGCGAGGCTCACGTTGTCGGGCATGTAGCGGCGGTTTGCGTGCTCAGCCATGCGCCGGTACTCCGTGAGGCGTCGGCTCGGGAACGGGCTCCTGCGTCAGTCGCAAACCGGCGAACGCAAGCCAGAGGCCGCCTTCGGCAAATAACGCAGCGACGTCGAGCCAGTGCATCGCGAACCCGTCGTGGTGCAGCGATGGCAGGATCAGCCAGACGCTGTCGAGCCACTGGCCAGCGAGCGCGAGACCGCAGACGAGGGCCAGCGTTTGCGGATTGCGCTTGATTGCGCGAAACAGCATCGCGACGACTGGCAGCGCGAAATTCAGGATCATCACGGCGAGGCCGAGCCAGTGCCAGCTCGTCGTGATCCGGGGCCAGTACCACGACGTTTCGTGCGGGATGTCCTCGCCCCAGACGATCAGGTACTGGATGAAGCCGATGTACGCCCACATCAGGACGAACGTGAGGAGCAGGTTGCCGAAGTCGCCGCAGTCGCGCGGGGTGATCGCCGGCGCGAGCCGACGCGCCCGCGCATCGAGCACGGCGAACGGCACGGCGAAGCCGAACGCCGCGATGAACTGCGCGACGCCGAGGCGAAGCCCGATGGCCGTCGACGACCATTCGGGCACGAGCGACGCGATCCAGTCGTACGCGGCGACCGTGACCGTGAACAGGTAAACGAGCAGGCCCGCGACGGAGATCCGCGCTCGCGCACGCACGTCATCGTCGCTGTTGCCGGCAAGCCGGCGCCGGAGCGCCCAGGCGAACGCAGTCCATGCGACGAGCCAGACGATATTGCGCACGATGAATCCCGGCGCATTGAGGAACCATTGCTTGGCGCGCAGGAGCTCGCTTGCCGCAACGGCTTCCGGCCGCGCCCATGCGAACAGGTCGGGCAGCCCGAACGCGAGCGGGATCGCGAGCAGCGCGACGAGCGGCATCGTCGTCATGGCGGCTTCGAGCGGCGGCCGCAGCACGCGTCCCCAGCGGCCACCGGTCAGCTCGTGGATCATCACGTCCATCATCGCGGCGAGCGCGATTCCGAGCAGGAACAGCCAGTTGACGAGCCACGCCGCGAAGAATGCCGGCGGATCGACGATGCCGCCGATGATGCAGGCGACGAGCGCGACGACGCCGATCGCGCCGGCACGGCGAGACAGCAGCGGCAGGTCGCGCAGGCGCGTCATCGCGGTGGCGTCGTGCCGCCTGGCGACGCTCGATCGAGCTGGGCGAGATCGCTGCGGTCGAGCCGTGCGACCGGCGCGTGCTGGCTGAACTGCAGCGCGCGGATGTACGCGATGATCGCGAGCCGATCGTCGGGTGGAACGCGCCGCGCATACGAATGCATCGCGCCGTAGCCGTCGGTGATCACCGCGTAGAAGTGCGCGTTCGACGCTTCGCGCAGGCGGTCGCTGTGATACGACGGCGGATGCGGAAAGCCGCGCCGCGCGATCATCCCGTCGCCGTCACCCGCGACGCTGTGGCACGGCGCGCAGAAGATGTCGAAGCGCTGCCGGCCGCGCTCGAGCAGCGCGGTCGTCATTGGCGGGAGCTCGATCGTCGCGCCGCTCGTGCCCTGCGGAACGTTCGTGCGCAGGTCGTCGCGGATCGTGTCGTACGGGCCGGGCACCGGCGCCGGCGTGACGCCACCGAGACGGCCGCTCGTCGTGCCGGCGAACGTGCCTTCGCTTCGCGCGACGCTGCCATCGACCGGATCGCGCGCCGAGCGGCCGTCCGGCCACAACGGGCTCGGCGCGAGCGGCCTGTAGTGCGGCGTGTCGTACATGTTGCGAAACGTGCGCTCGCAGCCTGCGGTGAGCGTCAATGCCGCAAGCGCGATCAAGGTCATGATCTTCACTCGGGCACCTCGACGACGCGCAGCGGGTCGAGCCCGAGCAGATATTGGCGCGTCAGCGTCGGATCGAACCGCCGATCCGTCGCGCGGATGCCGAGGAAGAATCGATTGCGCGATGCGAGATCGAATTGCGGCACGTTGAACAGCGGATGGTGCAGTTTGGGCAGGCCGTTCAGCACCAGCATGCCGATGAACGCGGCAAGCGCGGCGCCGAGGATCGTCAGCTCGAACGTCGGCGGGATGAAGACCGGCCAGCTGTTGAGCGGCCGTCCGCCGGAATTGATCGGATAGTCGATGACCGCGCTGTACCACTCGAGGAAGTAGACGCCGCCGCCACCGATCAGACCGCCGAGCAGCGTGATCAGCGGCACGCGGTTGCGGCGCATGCCGAGCGCTTCGGCAAGCCCGTCGACCGCATACGGCGAGTAGGCGTCGACCTCCTCATAGTGGCGCCGTGCCTGCCTGACGGCGTCGAGCAGCTCGTTCGGACCGGCGAATTCGGCGAGCAACGAATGAATCATCGCAAGGCCTTTCGATCAGGCGGACGCGCGAATCGGCTTTTCGCGCGCCTCCTTGCGCAGCTCCGACATCGAGATGGCCGGCAGGAAGCGCAGGAACAGCAGGAACATGAAAGCGAACGCCCCGACCGAGCCCGCGAGCGTCGCCAGATCCCAGAACGTCGGATAGAACATGTGCCACGACGACGGCAGGAAATCGCGCTCGAGGCTCGCGACGATGATCATGAAGCGCTCGAGCCACATGCCGAGCAGAACGACCATGCCGAGGCAGAACAGCGCAAGCGGATTGCGGCGCAACTTGCCCGACCACAGCGCCTGCGGAATCAGGACGTTGCAAAGGATGACCGACCACGAGATCGGCGCGTACGGGCCGAAGTAACGGATCTTGATCATCGCGATCTCGTAGGCATCGGCGCTGTAGTACGCGTTGAACGCCTCGACCACGTAGCTGTAGAAGACGATCTCGCCGGTGACGAGCAGCAGGATCGCCATCTTCGACAGATGGTCGACGGTGATGAAGTCCCTGAGGCGGAAGATCGCGCGCAGCGGCACCGCGAGCACGATCGCCATGGCAAAACCGGAATAGAGCGCGCCGTCGACGAAGTACGGCGGGAAGATCGTCGAGTGCCAGCCGGGGACGAGCCCGAACGAGAAGTCGAGCGACACGACCGTATGCACGGAGATCACGAGCGGCGTCGCAAGTCCCGCCATCAGAAGGTACGCCGTCTCGAAGCGGAACCACTGGCGCGCCTCGCCCCGCCAACCGAGCGCGAACAGACCGTACGCGATCTGCTTGGTCCGTGACTGCGCGCGATCGCGCAGGCTCGCGAGATCGGGAATCAGTCCCATGTACCAGAACAGGATCGACACGATGATGTAGGTCGCGATCGCGAAGATGTCCCAGATGAGCGGGCTGCGCCATTGCGGCCAGATGTTCATCACGTCCGGATAAGGAACGAGCCAGTACGCGAACCAGGGACGGCCGAGATGGAGGATCGGCATCAGGCCCGCCATC
The DNA here is from genome assembly GCA_025925475.1 of Burkholderiales bacterium. Classification (GTDB taxonomy): domain Bacteria; phylum Pseudomonadota; class Gammaproteobacteria; order Burkholderiales; family Casimicrobiaceae; genus VBCG01. The sequence goes on from JAICLP010000021.1 coordinate 12,580, forward strand.
GCGACGGCGAAAATCGTCATCGCCTCGGCGAAGCGGTTGACCGATGTGCGCCAATGCTGACGCAGCAGCAGCAGGAACGCCGAGATGAACGTTCCCGCGTGGCCGATCCCGACCCACCAGACGAAGTTGGTCAGCGCGAACGCCCAGGCGACCGGTTGATTGACGCCCCAGATGCCGACGCCGGTCGCGAACAGGTAGCTGATCGCCACGAGGAAGAGCAGCGTGAACGCACTGGTGACGATGAAGCCGATGTAGAAACCGCGGCCCATCGGCCGCACCAGCACGAGATCGGCGATCTTGTCGGTGATGATCGCCCCGGTGTAGCGCTCGCCGCGCGGCGGCACGAGCGTCCCGGGCGCGACGTAGCGTTCCCCGGATGGATGAATCAGCGTGCCGCCGTCGGTCGCCATTCGTCTATCGATTCGACGGCGGCCGCGTATCGACGGCGCCAGCGGGCGGCGGCTCCGGCGCGTGCCGGGATGCCTCGAACGACGCGAGCATCGGCGACGGATTCGTCACCCGCCCGAGGTACGTCGTGCGCGGCCGCGTGTTGAGCTCGGCGAGCAGCGCATAGTCGAGCGGCGAGTTCTTGCGCCGGTTGACGGCGCTTTGCGGATCGTTGAGGTCGCCGAACACGATCGCGCGCGTCGGACACACCGCCTGGCACGCGGTGACGACCTCGCCGTCACGCACGCGCCGTCCTTCGATGTCGGCACCGATCTTCGCGTTCTGGATGCGCTGCAGGCAATAGTTGCACTTCTCCATGACGCCGCGCATGCGCACGGTGACCTCGGGGTTGCGCTGCGCGTCGAGTCCCGGCACGTCGTCGACATAGCGCAGGAAGTTGAACCGCCGCACCTTGTACGGGCAGTTGTTCGAGCAGAAGCGCGTCCCGACGCAGCGGTTGTAGACCTGCACGTTGATGCCCTGCGCATCGTGCACCGACGCCTCGACCGGGCAGACGACCTCGCAGGGCGCGTGCTCGCATTGCATGCACGGCACGGGCTGGAACAGCGTGCGCGGATCATCGACAACGCCTTCGTAATAGCGGTCGACGCGAATCCAGTGCATTTCGCGGCCGTTGCGCACTTCGTCGGCGCCGACCGTTGGAATGTTGTTCTCCGCCTGACAGGCGATCGTGCAGGCACCGCAGCCGATGCACGACGACAGGTCGACGCTCATCGCCCACGCGTAGGGCCCCATCGGCGGCGTTTCGTAGAGCGTGCGCTCATCGCGGTAACGCGGCGTGCCGCACACGTCGGGCTTGCACGCCTGGGCCTCGCTGACCGTGTACGTGCGCACGATGTCGCGCCCATCGATGCTGTGGTGCGTCTGCGCACACGCGAGCGCGTACGTGCGTCCCGTCCGCGCGATCGTGATGCCGTTGCGAATCCACGGGGCATCGCTCGCGCGAATCCGGTACGCGTCGACCCCGCGGCCGTTGCCGATCCGCCCTGCAGCCGTGCGCCCATAGCCGAGCGCGAGCGTCACCGAGCGATCGGGGATGCCGGGAACGATCCATGCGGCGACGTCGAGGCGCTCGTCGCCGGTGCCGATCTCGATCACGTCCTCGCTTGCAATGCCGAGGCGCTTTGCCAGCGCCGGCGACAGCAGCGCCGCGTTGTCCCAGGTGAGCTGCGTCAACGGCTTCGGCAGTTCCTGCAGCCACGCGTTGTTCGCATGCCGCCCGTCGCCGGTGCGTGCGTCGGGCACGAATACGAGCTCGATGTCGTCCGCGGCGGCTGCTGCATCCGATTGCGCGTTGTGGCTCGATACCGCGCGTTCGACGGCCTCGCGGCGCAGTTGCGGCGTCACGGACGCCGGCGCGGACTCGCGAATAACTCCTTCACGCAGCGATGTCTCGTGGAACGATGCGAAATCCGTCGCATGCGCGCTTCGCCAGTACGCCTCGACGAGCTCGCGGTTGCCGGACGCGGCGTCGCCGGCCAGTGTCGCGACGATCTCGTGTGCCGACTTGCCGTCGTACAGCGGCGCGATTCCGGGCTGCGCAAGCGCCAGCGTGCCATCGAAAGCGCGCAGATCGCCGAATGATTCGAGCGGGTGCGCGGCGGGCACGTGCCAATCGCAGCGGAGCGCGGTTTCGTCGACGTATAGACCGCTGTGAACCTTGAGGGGGACCTGCTCGAGCGCGCGCGCGAACTCGAGATCGACCGGCGCCGTGTAGACCGGATTGGCTCCGACGATGACGATGATCTGGACGTGGCCCTGCCGCATGTCGTCGACCAGCGACCGAAGCGATGCCTGCTGGTCCTTCGGCTGTGCGACAACCGGCGGAATGTGCAAAACAGTGTTGCCGACATTGCGCAGATGCGCGTTCAGGACGTGCACCAGCGCATGCACTTCCGGCGGCTGGCGGCGACCGGCCGTGACGATCGACGCGCTTGCGTTCGCCTGCAGGTCGGCGACCAGTGAAGGCATCCACTGTGCGGGAATCGCGCTCGTCGTTGCGCTGTCCGCCGTCGTTGCGCCGAGCGCGGCGGCGAGTTCTCGCAACGCGACGATCATGTCCGAGGCGCGAAGCGGCCACCGATGATCGGCGGCCGCCCCGGTCAGCGTCGGCGTGCATTCGAGCGCATAGAGACGGCTGCGTCTTTCGGGCGCTGCATGCGCCTCCCGCGTCGTGCTGAAATCGAGCGCATAGCGGACGAAGCCGGGTGCGTCGTCGAGGAAGTCGCCGTCGAACGCGACGACAACGCGCGCGCGATCGAAGCGGTAGATCGTGTCGAGCGGCTCGCCGTATGCCAGCGTCGCGCCGGCGTGCAGGTTGTCGTGATTGATCGGCTGCCATTGATGCCACTTCGCCGCGGGATAGCGTTCGAGCAGGGAATGAATCTGGGCCGCGAGCGACGGCGACGTGATCGTCTCGGTCAGGATGCGCAGGCCCGCACCGCCGCGCGCGGCGAGATCGGCGAGCGGCGACTGCAGCGTGCCGAGGAAATCGTTCCACGTCGCAATCGATTTGCCGCGCCGCACGGTCTGCGACCGATCGGGATCCCACAACTCGAGCACCGAAGCCTGCAGGAACACATCGGTTGCGCCGAGGCTCGCCGGATGCTGCGGGTTGCCCTCGATCTTGGTCGGACGGCCCATGTTCGTCTCGACCAGCACGCCGACGCCATAGCCATCGCGCGGCAGCGCCGACGCATAGAACACCGGCTTGCCGTACGTTTGCTCGGCAGGCCCGTTGCGGTAGGGCACGAGCTTGTCGAGCGGCCCATGCGAGCAGCCGGCAGTTCCGGCGAGCGCGAGCGACGCGCCCATCAGCTTCATGAAATCGCGCCGGTTGTAGCCGGCCCCGAAACGCGGCATTGGCGCGACGCCCGGCTCGGGCCGGCCTTCGGCCTCGGCGATCGATCGCCAGAAGCGGGCATGCGCGCGTGCGCCCGGCGTCGCAGCGCTTGCATCGTTCGTGACGGCCGGCGGAGACGATCGGGCTGACATGTGCGGTTTCAGCGATGACAGGTCGAGCAGTCGGTGAGTTCGCGCGTCGAGCGCAATCCATATTCGCGGCGAAGTGCGGCGCCGCGCACCAGCTGATCGGGCGGCGGCTGCCAGTCGACGCTGAACACCTGGTCGCGCGGACGCAGCGCACGCTCCGGATTGCGATGGCAGTCGAGGCACCACTGCATGTAGAGCGATGCCACGCGGCGGGTCAGCGGCATCTGGTCGATCTGCCCGTGGCAGGTCGTGCATCCGACGCCCTTCGCGATGTGAATGCCGTGGTTGAAATAGACGAAGTCGGGCAGGTCGTGCACGCGGTTCCATTCGAGCGGCTTGCCGCCGGCGAACGCTTCGCGCAACGGTGCGAGCATCGGCGCATCGTTGAAGAGGATCGAGTGGCAGGTCATGCACGTGGCAAGCGGCGGGATGCCGGCGAAGGACGATGTCTCGACCGACGTATGGCAGTAGCGGCAGTCGATGCCGTCATCGCGCACGTGGTGCTTGTGACTGAAAGGAATCGGCTGGTCGATTGGATCGTCCTGCGGCGCGTCGCCACGCGCGTTGACGCGATAGACGATGATTGCGGCGATGAGGACGCCGAGCGTGAATATGCTCGCGACGCGCAGGACCAGCGTGAAGCGCGACGAAAAGACTTGTGGCATTGAGCGTTCGACAGCTTCGCCGTCGGCGGCCAACGTGACCTCACGCTCGACCGGAGGACCGCGAAGCTTCTGATGCCGGCACACAGACGAGCCGGCGCGGTGAGAGCCAGCATCTTCCGCGCCAACATCGCGTGGCTCGCGCGCTGGATGCGCGTGTCGTTCATCGTATCGATCGTCGCGCAGGGAATGCGCCTGGGGTGTCGCGCAATCGCCGGTGTAATTCCGACATGTGTCCGCGTAATTCCTACAGCGACGCGCGGCGTTCGGTGTGGAGCTGCCCGGGGCGCGCTCGCAACACCAGGGGTGCCGCGATTCATTGCAACGAGCCGCTCGAATCGGCGCCGCTGCGGTGAAGCGGCGTTCGATCGGTGCCGTGCGCGGCACGGCTCATGCTGCTGGGCAGACCGCCTCTTTGCCGGAGAGCGGTACGGGGAGCGCGTGAACGACGACAAGCGGGCGGATGCGCCCGGCACGCCAGACGCCGCGGGCAAGCCCGACCTGCGCGAGAAGCGCCAGATCGAGGAACGCTCGGGACTGCGCACGCCGGTCATCTACGAGATCGTGCGCAAGCGCGGCGACGAGGAGATGGCGCGTCCGTTCACGTCGCTGTGGTGGTCGGGCGTCGCCGCCGGCATGTCGATGAGCTTCTCGCTGCTGACGCAGGCCATCCTGCTCACGAGTCTGCCCGATGCGTCGTGGCGCCATCTCGCGGTCAGCGTCGGTTACCCGGTCGGATTCCTGATGGTGATCCTCGGGCGGCAGCAGCTCTTCACGGAGAACACGATCACCGCGGTGCTGCCGGTGATGAAGCATTTCACGATGCAAAACGTGTGGCGGCTCGCGCGCATGTGGGGCATCGTCTGGGTCGCGAACACGATCGGCACGCTGTTCGCCGCCTACTTCTGCACGCTGACCCCGGTCGTCTCGCCGGAACTTCGCGACGGCATGCTGCAGTTGAGCGCCGAAGTCATGAAGAACGGCTGGGTCGAGATGTTCTTCAAGGCCATTTCGGCCGGGTTCCTGGTCGCGGCCACCGTCTGGTTGATCCCGAGCGCGGAAGCGGCCAAATTCTGGGTGATCTCGCTGCTGACATTCATCATCGGTGCCGGCGGCTTCGCGCATATCGTCGCTGGAAGCGTCGAGACGTTTCTGCTCGTGGCCAATGGCCGGCTCGACATCGTGACGATGCTGGCCGACTTCACGGTTCCGACGCTGCTCGGCAACATCGTCGGCGGCAGCGCGCTCTTCGCGCTCATCTCTTATGCGCAGGTGATGGAAGAGATCTGAGGAAATCCGCCCGGCGGCGCATGCTAAATTGCGCCGGATGAGCGCTGCCGAGCCGCCTCAAAGCGCGAATTCCGCCCCCTCGGGGGGCAGCGAAGCGGCGAAGCCGCGAGCGTGCGGGGATCATACAAGCATCGCGGCTCCACGAGCAGCGCCCGTCGTCACGATCGCGGCCGCCGGGGCCCGCGACATCGCCGTGATCCAGGCGCTCGCGCACGACATCTGGCATCGGCATTATCCGGGCATCATCAGCGACGCGCAGATCGACTACATGCTCGCGCGGAGCTACAACGACGAGGCGCTTCATCGATACCTGACGACGATCGGATCCGGCCTCGCGCTTGCGCTTCGGGACGAAGACGCGGTCGGGTTCATCGGCTGGTATCGCCTCGAAGCGCGGCTGGCGATGAAGCTCGACAAGCTCTACGTGCGCCCCGAGCACCATGGCGAGGGTATCGGGCGGCTGCTGATCGAGCATGTCGTCGCCAAGGCGCGTGCTGCCGATTGCACGGCGGTGACGCTCAACGTGAATCGCAACAACGTGAAGGCCGTGCGCGCGTACGAGCGCTGCGGCTTCGCGATTCGCGAGCGCGGCGACTTCCCGATCGGGAACGGCTTCGTGATGGAGGACTTCATCATGGAGCGGGTAGTCTCGTGAGCGGCACGCGCGGACCACTCGTCCTGTACGACAACTACGCGCGGAGCCTGCGTGAGTTCGCGCCGCTCGCGGCCGAGGGTGCGGTCGGCCTGTACACCTGCGGACCGACGGTCTACGACTATCAGCACATCGGCAACTATCGGACGTTCCTGTTCGAGGATCTGCTGAAGCGCGTGCTGCAGTGGAACGGGTATCGCGTACGCCATGTGATGAACATCACCGACGTCGGGCACCTCACATCGGACGCCGACACCGGCGAGGACAAGATGGAGAAGGGCGCCCGGCGCGCCGGCAGGAGCGCGTGGGACATCGCGACGCTGTATACGCAGGCGTTCGTCGACGACATTCGCGCGCTCAACATTCTGCCGCCCGACGTGCTGTCGCGCGCGACCGACCACATTCCCGAGCAGATCGAGTTCATCGCCGATCTCGAGAAGCGCGGCTACACGTACCGCACGTCGGATGGCATCTACTTCGACACGAGCCGGCAGGCGGATTACGGGTATCTCGCGCGGCTCGATCGCGCAGGACTCGAGGCCGGCAAGCGCGTCGATGTCGCCGAGAAGCGCAACGCGACCGACTTCGCGCTATGGAAATTCTCGCCGCCCGAAAGCACGCGGCAGATGGAATGGGAGAGTCCATGGGGGACCGGCTTCCCGGGATGGCACATCGAGTGCTCGGCGATGGCGCAGCGCTACCTCGGCGACTTCTTCGACATCCATTGCGGCGGCGAGGACCACATCCCGGTGCACCACACGAACGAGATCGCGCAGACCGAAGCGCGCGTCGGCACGCGGCTCGCGAACTTCTGGATGCACGGCTATTTCCTGCTGCTGAACGACGCCAAGATGGCCAAGTCGGCCGGCGAGTTCCTGCGGATTGCGGCACTCGTCGAGCGCGGCTACGATCCGCTCGCCTTCCGCTATCTGTGCCTCACCGGCCACTATCGGACGCAACTCAACTTCACCTTCGAGGCGCTCGACGCCGCGGCAACCGGCCTCGAGCGGATGCGCGCCGGCTTTCACG
>JAICLP010000010.1 GCA_025925475.1 Burkholderiales bacterium
AAGCGGTCGTCGCGACCTCGGCGTACAGATCGGCGAGCGAGCGCGAGATCTGCTGCCAGGTGAAGCGCTCCCAGGCGCGCCGCTTCGCGCGCTTGCCGAGCAGGCGCGGAATCGACGGGTCGCTGAATACGTGCGCGAGCCGGCGTGCGAGTGCGTCGGCGTTCCTGGCTTCGACGAGAAAGCCGGTGCGGCCGTCCTCGACCGAGTACTGCACGCCGCCGACGCGCGCACCGACGACCGGAATGCCGCACGCCATCGCTTCGACCGGCGTGATGCCGAACGGCTCGTACCACGGCATGGTCACGAATACGTTGGCCGCGCTGTAGAAGAAGCGCAGTTCGGTCCGCGGGCGCTGGCCGACGAACTGCACGTCGTGCGCAACGCCTTCTTCGGCAGCGATCCGCTGGAGGCGGCCGATTTCCGGCGTGAGCAGGGGATCGGGCGTCGGCGATTCGCCGCCGACGATCAGAAGCAGCGGCGAAAGGCGGTAGCGACGCTGGAGAACGCCGAGCGCGCGGATGACGGTCTCGACACCTTTACGCGGCACCATGCGCCCGAGCTGCAGCACGATCGGACGCTCCGGCGGCAACGACAGGTGCTCGCGCGCCTTCTCCCGGCTGACCGGCTGCAACTCGTCCGGATCGAAGCCGCACGGGATCATCCGCATCCGCGATGCGGGCGTCCGGTAGTGCCGCGCGAGATCGAGCTCGTCCTGCGGGCATTCCGCGACGATCGCATCGGCGGCATCGATCACCATCTGCTCGAGAATGCAGCGCTGGGGCGGAAACTCGTCGTGCGGCTGATGCAGCAGGCGCACGCGCCCGAGCGCATGGAACGTGACGACGAACGGAATGCCGAGCGCCTGCTTGAGCCGCCGCGCGACGAGGCCCGACATGAAGAAGTGCGCGTGGCACACCGCGTAGGGTGCGCCGCAGTCGCGGGCGATCTGTGCGTGGTCGATGACCGTTCGCGCGAATTGCGCCATGTACGGAAGCAGCGATTCCTTCCGCACGAACGACGCCGGCCCTGCACGCACGTGCAACACGTGGATGCCGGGGAGCCACTCGACGACGTCGGGGAGGTCCTCGTTGTCGCGGCGCGTGAAGATGTCGACCGCGTAACCGAGGTTTGCGAGATGCCGCGCCGTGTGCGCGACATAGATGTTCTGGCCGCCCGCGTCGACACCGCCGATCGTGGCGAGCGGCGATGCGTGCTCGCTGACCATGGCGACGCGCGCGATGCATGCATCGTGCAGGCGATTGTTGCTCGTTACGTCAAGCATGCGGGGCGTCACGTCCGTTGTTTTCCGCCGTTCGTTCTGCAAGCGTCGTGCCGCTTCTCGCTTGAGCGACGTTTCAAGAAAGAAGCGCGCGTACGTGCGCACGCGAGGCGTCGCGGACGCTGGCAATTCTTACCGGCAAGCGATGCACGGCTGCGCCGCGCGTGTTCAACGCGCCTGCAGCCGTCGCGTCATGCGCACGAGGGCAGATGCAATACGACGCCGGGCGCAGATGTGTCGTTGTCGTGCAGGACGACATCGCCGCCTTGCGCCTCGATGATCAGCCGCGCTGCGATCGCGGCCGCGTAGTCCGATTCGGCCGTGCAGGCGAGGCGAAAGAGCGCGTGCGCGAGCGCGGGCGGCACCTTCGGCTCCGATGTCGTGATCGCGACCGACGCAGCGTCTTCGCCGTTGCCGCCGCGTACACGGGAGCTCACGCGGCCACCGGCCGACGTCAGCTCGAGCACGCAGATCGTGAACGACAAGAGCGCGAGACGCACGAGTTGCGGATCGCCGAACGCGGTGACGGCAAGGTCGGGCACGTCGACCTCGACGCCGACCTCGCGCATCGTCGCGCCATGGCGCAGTACGCGCGTGCAATCGCGTGCCATCGCGCAAAGGTCGATCGGCTCACGGGAGGCGTCGCGAACGATCGTCAACGCATGGATTTCGTCGATGCACGCAGCGAGCCGTGCCGATTCGTTCTGCAGCACGTCGACGTACCGCCTGCGCCGCGCGCTCGCGTCGGGCGTCGCCGCCGATCCGTCGTCACGCGCGAGCCCGGCAGCAAGCAGCGCGAGCGTCAGGTTGAAATTGTTGAGCGGACCCTTCGCCGCGTGCACGAGCCCGGTCAGCACCTGGCGATTGGCCTGCGCTTCGCTCGCCAGCAGAAGCGCGCGGTCGCTGGGCAGCAGCCGTGCGCGGTCGCGCACGAGGATTGCACGATGCACGCGACCGTGGTCGTCGAGCGCGTGCATTTCGTAGCGGATCGCGCGCGATCCCGAAGACGTTGCGAGGTCGGCGCGGCCGTGAAAAGTCTGCGTGTCGGGGAGCGTGCGCGGCCAACGATCGATCCGAAGCTGCGCGGCGAGGTCGTGCCAGCGGTCGCGCAGCGCGTCGAAGTCGGCCACCCCCATCAACTCGCATGCGCCGGCGCTTGCAAAGCGCAGGCGGTCCTCGTCGTCGATCAGCAGCGTTCCCGCTTGCAGCAGCCGGGTCAGCAGCCGGCTGTCGGCCGGGCCCGAATCCTGCAAGTGATCGGCAGCGATCATCGGGTCGCTCTCCTGGGGAAAAACTCATCCATCGCCATGCGTATGCTGCCGCGCTCGAAACTGAAGCTGCTGATTGTCGACGACGATCCCACGACGCTGGCGATGCTCGCCGAGGCGCTCGAGACGTGCGGCGCCTGCGTGCGCGCATCGGCGTCCGCGCGCGAGGCGCAGCAGACGCTCGCCGCATGGCATCCCGACCTGATGATTTCAGACGTGTGCATGCCGCGCGAAAACGGCTACGAGCTGATCCGCCATGTGCGCGACCTGCCGGCCGAAGAGGGCGGCAGCACGCCGGCGATCGCCTGCACCGGCTACGCGCGGGCCGAAGACCGCGCGCGTGCGATGAGCGCGGGCTTCGATGCCGTCGTGCCGAAGCCCGTCGATCTGGACTTGTTGATGCAGACGATCGCCGGCGTCATTCCGCCGCGTTAGCGGCGAATCGGGACTTGCCGTCGAACTCATGTCGCCGGTGTGCGTGATCCCGGTGCCGGCGCGGTTGCCGGCGGCTTTTCGGCTGCTGCATTGGCGCGCAGATCGGCGCCCGATTCGTACGCACGCAGGCGGTTGTAGAGCGTCTTCACGCTGATGCCGAGGATTTCGGCTGCGGCTTCCTTCGTGTGCGTGTGCTGGACGGTCGCGAGGATCAGCCGCTTCTCCACGGCATCGATCCGGTCGCCGACGCCGACCTGGAACGAGCGCCCGGTGAAATCGGCGGACAGCGTGGGCTCGGCGGCGAGCCCGACCTGCGTGATCCAGTCGCCGTCGGTCATGATGTAGGCGCGATGAACGGCGTTCGAGAGCTCGCGCACGTTCCCCGGCCAGTGATACCGCTTCAGCCGATCGATCGCAGCGGGCGTGAACGCCTTGCTCGTGCCGCTGCGGCGATTGAGATCGGCGAGGAAATGCGCGGCGAGGATCTCGATGTCGTCGCTGTGCTCGCGCAGCGGCGGTACGTACAGCGGAAACACCTGCAGCCGGTACAGCAGGTCCTTGCGCAACTTGCCCGCGGCGACCGCATCGTGCGGATTGCGGTTGCTGGCGGCGAGCACGCGCACGTCGATCTCGATCAGCCGGTCGGAGCCGACCCGGCTCACCGCCTGAGTTTCGAGCACCCGCAAAAGCTTCACCTGCAGGTCCATCGGCATCTCGGTGATCTCGTCCAGGAACAGCGTGCCGCCGTGCGCACGCTCGAAGTAACCGCGATGCTGGCGGTTCGCGCCGGTGAAACTGCCCTTCTCGTGGCCGAACAGCTCGCTTTCGATGATCTGCGGCGAGATCGCGCCGCAATTGACCGCGAGAAAAGGACGCAGCCGCCGCCGGCTCACCTCGTGGATCGTCTGCGCGACCATCTCCTTGCCGGTGCCGCTCTCGCCGGTGATGAATACGGTGGCGTTCGTCGGCGCCACGCGCGACAGCTGATCGTACAGGCGCTGCATCGGCGGCGACGCACCGACGAGGCGCCCGAAATGACCGAGCGAGCGCAGTTCGGTGCGCAGGTCCTTGACCTCTGCCGACAGCTCCGGCGGCCGCGCGACGCGCGACAGCACGCCGCGAAGATGCGACAGGTTGATCGGCTTCAGCAGGTAGTCGGTCGCACCGTGGCGCATCGCCTCGATCGAGCTTTCGAGCGTGGCGTGACCGGTGATGACGACGACCTGTGTTTCGCTTTCGCGCGTCGTCGCATCGCGCAACAACTCGAGGCCGTTGCCGTCGGGCAGGATCAGGTCGAGCAGAATGACGTCCGGAGACGTCGGCAGAAGGTCGCGTGCGCCTTGCAGCGAATCGGCGCAGGCGGTCGTGAAGCCGTTGTCGGCGACGAGCTCGGCCAGCGCTTCGGCAGCGTGCGTGTCGTCGTCGACGATCAGGGCGTGAGGCATTGCGATGGCTCAAGCAAATGTGTGACGGCTATCGCGCAAGGAGCGTACCGGTGGCCGTGGCAAGCCCATGTGCATGAATCTGCACGTTTAACCGAGGTTTCGCGCGCGGGCGGCCGAGGCTCGCGTAATTATTACCTGCCGCAGATGAAATTTGCGCGTCGAACGTGGGCGCTTCGCGCACTTATCGCGTGAGGCGGCGGTGTAGTCGATCGGCGACAGCGCTGATTTCACTGCGCATTTTCCGCGTCGCCGCGCGTGCGCCTTCGCGTTTGCATGGCACCGAATCTGCTAAATCCCGCGGGGGACATCCCATCAACATACGGAGATTCACAATGAATAGCGTATTGGTCACAGTGCTTTGCACCGGGCTCGTTCTGGGGATCGCGGGTTGCAATCGCGAGTCGTCGACTCCGTCGACCACCACCCCGCCGACCGTGACGCCGTCACCGTCGACATCGTCATCGTCGTCGACCACGCCACCTTCGTCGACCTCGCCGAGCGGATCGATGTCGGCGACGCCGCCCTCGTCCGGAACGGGCGCTTCGCCGTCGAGCTCGGGCACGCCGCCCGCGTCGTCCGACACGAGCACGTCGTCGAGCGCGACACCACCGAGCAGCTCATCGTCGTCGAGCACGCCGAGCTCGGGTGTGACGTCGACCACGCCGAACGAGAACAACAAGGGCAAGTAAGCGCGAACACCCGCGGGGTTGACAGATTGCGACGCGCGCCAGATAGTGCACGAGGATATGCATGACGCCTCCGGCCGCCGGGCCGGCGGCCTCCGTTGCACGGGTCGCTTCAGAATCATGCGTCGCCGACCCGTGGCGCTTCTGCGGAACGCCAGGAAACCCTCGACGGATGCATCTGCTCGACGTCACGATGCTCTATGCGCCGCAAAGCGGCGGCGTGGTCCGTTACCTTCGGGCCAAGCACGCGTGGCTGCGACGGCACACATCGATCCGCCACTCGCTGCTCGTGCCCGGTGCGGCCGACGCGCGCGGTGCCAGCGGGGAGATCTACCTGCGGACGCGCTCGCTTTCGCCGCACGCCCATCGGTGGCCACTCGCGGGACGGCGCTGGTCGCGGGCGATCCGTGACGCGAACCCCGATCTGATCGAGGTCGGCGACGCGGGACCCGAAGCCTGGGCCGCGCTTCACGCGGCGCGCGCGCTCGACGTTCCGCTGATCGCCTTTTGCCACAGCGACATCGTCAGGATGGCGGCGCGCCGTCTTGGCAAGCTGCCCGGCGCCGCCACGCGGTTCTACGGGCGCGCGTTCTATCGCCGTTGCGATCTCGTGATCGCGCCGAGCGCGTTCATGCGGAGGGAGCTCAACGCATGGGGCGTCGAGCGCGTCGTCGCGCGGCCGCTCGGCGTCGATACCGACGTGTTCTCGCCGCGCCGCCGCGTACCGGGGCTGCGGCGCGAGCTCGGACTGCCACCGCGCGTACGCCTCCTCGGATACGCGGGACGCTTCTCCACCGAAAAGAACATGCACGTGCTGCTGGACGCGTTTCGAGCGCTCGGCGCGCGCTATCACCTGGTGCTCGCGGGTCCGCAGATCGCGGAGCCGCTGCCGCCGAACGTGACGCCGCTGCCGTTCCTGCATTCGTCGCTCGAGCTCGCGCGGATCCTCGCCAGCGTCGACGGTTTCGTGCATGCGGGCGATCAGGAGACGTTCGGGCTCGTCGTCGTCGAGGCGATGGCCTGCGGGCGAGGCATCGTCGCGCCGAGCGCCGGTGCATTCCCCGAGATCGTTACGCCGCAAACCGGCGTACTCGTGGCCCCGAACGACGCCGACGCATTGGCGGACGGCATACGCGCGTTCTACCGCCGCGACCCCGCGGCGCTGGGTCGTGCGGCGCGTGCGCGCGCCGAGCGCGAGTACGGCTGGGACAGCGCGATGCGCGGCCTTCTCGGCCTTTATCGCGCGGCGCTCGCTTCGCCGTGCCCGGATGCGCCGCGATATGCCGTTTCCTGACGTCGCGAAGCCCGCCGTCGCAATCGCCGTTCACGACGTAACGCCGGCAACCTGGCGCGAGTGCCGCGAGCTCCTCGCGATGCTCGACGATGCCGGCGCGTCGCCGCTGTCGCTGCTCGTCATACCGCATTACCACTATCGCAGCGTCGTGTTGCGCGATCCGGCGTTCCTGCGTGCGATGGAGGCGCGGCTCGCGCGCGGCGACGAGCTCGTGCTGCACGGCTACTTTCATGTCGACGACGCCGCATCGCCGCGTACGCCTCGCGAATGGTTCAGCCGGCGCATGCTGACGCGCCGCGAGGGCGAATTCGCGGCGCTCGACGAATGCGCGGCTGCGCGCCGAATCGAGGCGGGCATTGCGATGTTCGATCGGCTGGGCTGGCCGCTCGCCGGATTCGTTCCGCCCGCGTGGCTGCTGAGTGCCGGCACGCGCGCCGCGCTTTCACGCTACGGGGATCGGTTCGATTACGTGACCGTGCGGAGCGGCATCTTCCATCTACCCGGCTGGCGCTTCGAGCGCACGGCGAACCTGTGGTACAGCCCCGACTCGGCGCTGCGCCGCGCGATTTCGGCGTGCGCGATCGCACGCGAGCAGTCGCGCGCGCGCCACGTGCCGCTTCTGCGCCTCTCGCTGCATCCGCAGGACGCGCGCGTGCGTCCCGTGCTCGATCACTGGCGACAGCTCGTCGCGCGTGCACTCGCCGAGCGAACGCCGGTCACGAAGGGCGGATGGGCGCGCATCCATGGCGCCGGGCCGCGCCAAGCCATCGAGGCGCCCCCTTCGAGGGCAGCGAGCAGAGCGAGCGTGGGGGTCGCCTCGTCCTAGGGTGGCGGAGGCGCGGACAGCGGAGTCGCGCTTCGTGCACGCCGGCGAGCACGCGGACGCGAAGCCGGCGCGCGCAGCTTCCTGAGCAGTGCGAGCGTGCGCCGCTCGCCCGCGCGAAGACCGGAGGTTGCGAGACGCACGCGCCGCGGTGGAAGCGAGCCGTCGAGATACGCATCGACGACGCCCGGGTGCACGTAGCTCTTGCGGCAGACTGCGAGCGTGTTGCCGAGCGCCGATGCGGATGCACGAAGAGCGCGATTCACCGTCTTCGTGCGTTCGGTGATCGATTCCGGCAAGCCGTAGCGCGTGAGCAGCACCGTGGCGATCACCGTCGCACCCCATGTCCGGAAATCCTTCGACGTGTAGTCGGCGCCGGTGATCTCCTGCAGGTAGTCGTTGACGTCGGTCGCGCAAAGGGGACGCGACTCGCCATCCTCGACGTACTGGAAAAGCTCGTAGCCGGGCAGGTCGAGACAGCGGCGCACGACGCGCGCAAGCCGGCGATCGGCGAGCGACACGTCGTGCTCCTTGCCGGATTTGCCGCGGAAGCGCAACCGGATCAAATCGCCTTGCACCTTCACGTGCCGATTGCGCAGCGTCGTCAGCCCGAAGCTGCCGTTGTCGCGGCGGTAACGCTCGTCACCGACGCGGACGTACGTGCGATCGAGAAGCCGCACCATCGCCGCCTGGAGCTTGCGTCGCGGCAGGCCCGGCTGCGCGAGATCGCGAGCGACGGCGTCGCGAATCGCGGGAAGCGCGAGCGCGAATTCGGCAAGTCGATCGAACTTGTGCTCGTCGCGTTGTGCGCGCCACTGCGGGTGATAGCGGTATTGCAGCCGGCCGCGCACGTCGCGGCCCGTCGCCTGCAGATGGCCTTGCGGATCGCCGCAGATCCACACCGACGTCCATGCCGGCGGAATCGCGAGCGCGCGGATCCGCGCGAGCGTGTCGGTGTTGCGGATTCGCTTGCCGTCGCCGTCGATGTAACGAAATGCGTTGGGCTCGCCCTCGCGACGAATCCCGCGATCGCCGGCGCGGCTGTAGCGGAGCGACGCTTTGGCGAGCGTCGCGCGCAGTTCGGGATCCTTCGCGAGCTCGGCCGAGAGCGCGCGGCTCGCGGATTTCGCGCCGTGGGCGCGCCTGGGGCTCGGGGCGCGCAGAAGTTCGGTGGTATGGGCGACCATGGTGCTGACTATGACGCAGCGTCGGGGGAGGGCGTTCCAATTGCACGCGCGTACGTCGCTCGTTGGGATTGCGGGGAGTCGCGCGCGTCGCTCGGCTTGCCCGAGCGACGCCATCGGCCGTTGTCGCGCAATCGGCGAACGGCCGCCCCAAGCCGATTGCGCAAAATGAACCGGGCCAAAGTATCGTTAGAGCCGCGAAGCGGCGAGCGAAACTTTGGCCCGTTGGGTTTACTGCCAATAAGGACGGGCGTTATAGAACGAGTGGATGTCCTCGGCCCAGCGCTGGTCGGCCATCGTCGGCCAATGATCCTTGTCGAATCCCGGCGCCTGCTCCAGGCGATCCTTCGCGACGTTCATCCTGAAGCACTTGTTCTGCGTGTCGAGGCGCAGCGCCGACCATGGAATCGCGAACAGCTTGTCGCCGATGCCCAGCACGCCGCCGACCGACATCACCGCATACGCGACGCGACCCGTCGGCACGTCGATCATGATGTCGGTGATCTCGCCCAGGTCTTCGTCGGCGTCGTTCTTCACCGAATCGCCCTGCAGCGTATCCGCCGCCATGACCTGCGGTCCCGGACCGCCGCTGCGATCCGACCAGTAGTCGGCGCCGGTCCGATAACGCGCATCGACGTCGCCGACGCCCAGCGGATTCGCAGCGCTCGTTGTTCCGGTTGTTCCTGTTCGGGTGGTTGCCATCGTCATTCCTTTCGTACGCCATAGCGCGGCGTGTAACGTTTGGCCAGCACGGTCGTGGGCCGTGATTCCGACGATGCGCCAAGCTCGAAATGCGTGAACGCCGGCTCACAGCGCGGCCATGTGCGGCTTTCGTCGGGACTGCGACGCAGCGTCGCGTCGCTTCGGTTCGACACGCTCGGCGCCGATGGTTCGATTTTGATTGGCATGCTCGCATCCGGTCGCAAATCGACCAGCAACGGATCGCAAGCCACATGCCATTGCGCAACTGCCGGTAAATCAGGTTGCAAGCGCCGCGAGTCGCGGCGACGCCGGTAGGAATTGCAGGTAACTTCGTCTACCGGCGATCCGCTCGCCTCAACGCATGATCGCCGGCTTGACGCCCGGGGGCGATGCGACGGCGGACGGTGGCTCGAGGGGGGCATCGTCTTCGTCGGCCAGAAGATCACCGAGGCTTCGGCGCAATCCCGGCCACAGCTCGCGCCGCTTTTGCGCGAACGCGAACTGCGCCTCGAGAAAGCCGAGCTTTGTCCCACAATCGAAGCGGCGGCCGTCGACCAGGCATGCGAAGACGCGCTCGCGCTCCATCAATGCACGAATCGTCGCGGCGAGCATCGGGTCGCGCTCGTCGCGCAGTGCCTGCCAGACGCCGGGCGTGAACACGTAACGGCCGCAAAGCGCAACGGCGCCCGACGCGGCGCCGATCGGCGGCACCTTGACGAGCACGCGCGCATTGGGCTGCGTGGTCGTTCCGAGGTCGGCGGCGATCAGCCGATCGCCTTCGTGCGCACTGCGCGTCGCACGCTGCACGCCGGCGACGCTCACCTGCTGCTCGTCGAACACGTCGAGCAGTTGCGCAAGCGCCGGACGTTGCGCATCGATCAGATCGTCGGGCAGCACGACCGCGAACGGAGCGTGGCCGACGAACGGCTGCGCGCTGCGCAGCGCATCGGGAAGGCCCGAGGCGTCGCGCTGGCGCACGTAGCTGAACGTCACCCCCTTCGGAATCGCCGAACGCAGCTCGCGCAGCGCTTCGTTGCGCTCGAGTGCGGTGAGCTCGTGCTCGAGCTCGTACGCGTGATCGAAGTGATCTTCGATTGCACGCTTGTGGCGTCCCGTGACGAGAATGAAGCGGGTGAGCCCCGCGGCCGCCGCTTCCTCGACCGCGTACTGGATGAGGGGCCGGTCGACGATCGGCAACATCTCCTTCGGACACGCTTTCGTCGCGGGCAGGAATGCCGTGCCGAGGCCGGCCACCGGAAACACGACGTGCATGACGCGCTGGCGCATCGTCGACGCGGAAGGCTTCATCGATTTATCTCGAAATTGATGTCCGTGCGGGTAACGTCCCGAGCGCGATGCCGAAGGCGGTCAGCAGCATGCGTGCCGAACGGCGCGCTTTCTCATTGTAGGCGTGCGGGAACGGGTCGTCGAGAATCGCATCGTCGCCTCATGGGGCGGCGCATCACCCACGACCCATTGCACTGATGCAAAGCAGCAATTGCCGCGCGTTGCCGGTAATTCTTACGGAAGGACCGCCTCCTGCGAATGCGTACGTCGCAAGGCGCGCGAGTCGCGCTGCATTGCACATCCAGGCGCCGCGGCATGGACTTTGCAAAAACAGATCGCCATGGACACGCCGAAATCGATGCTAGATCCCGGCGACGCCACGCCGCGCGCGTCGGATTCGGCCTACGAAAGCGCGCCGCGCGATGTGCGCGCGCATATCGGTCCACTCATCGATCGTTCGCACCACGGGTATACGCCATGAACGAAGTCGTCGTGTTCTCGCATCTGCGCTGGGGCTTCGTCTATCAGCGACCGCAGCACATCCTGTCGCGGCTTGCGCGCAGCCATCGTGTGCTATTCGTCGAGGAACCGCTGTATTCCGCGGGCGACCCGCACGCCGAGCTGTCGGCACCGACGGCCAACGTGACCGTGCTGACGCCACATACGCCGCTCACGGCGCCCGGATTCCATGACGATCAGATCCCGCTTCTGCAAAAGCTCGTCGGGCACGTGCTTGCGCGCGAGCGGTTCAACGACTACTGCGCGTGGCTCTTCACGCCGATGGCGCTGCCGCTGCTCACGAAGCTCTCGCCGCGAATCGTCGTCTACGATTGCATGGATCAGCTGACGGCGTTCAAGGGGGCGCCGCGCCAACTGGTGCAGCGCGAGAATGCACTGATGCGCGTCGCCAACGTCGTTTTCGCCGGCGGCCCGAGTCTGTACGAAGCGCGACGCCCGCGGCACCAGAACGTGCACCTGTTCCCGAGCAGCGTGGACCGCGAGCATTTCGCGCGCGGCGGCGATGTCGCGCTCACGCATCCCGAGATGAAGGGGCTCGCGCGCCCGCGGCTCGGTTATTTCGGCGTGCTCGACGAGCGGCTCGATCTCGAGCTGTTGCGCGCCGTCGCCGCGGCGCGCCCCGAGTGGGAGCTTTGCATGGTCGGGCCCCTGGTGAAGGTCGACCCGTCGACACTGCCGCGGCTCCCGAACATCCATTACTTCGGCCTGCGCGACTACGACGAGCTGCCGGCCTTTCTCGCCGGCTGGGACGTCGCGATGCTGCCGTTCGCGCACAACGACGCCACGCGTTTCATCAGCCCGACGAAGACGCTCGAATACATGGCGGCGGGGCGCGCGATCGTGTCCACGTCGATCGACGACGTGAAGGCGCTCTACGGCGGCGTCGTGCGCTTCGCCGACACGGCGGACGCCTTCGTCGCGCAATGCGAGGCGGCCCTCGTCGAGCCCGCAGCGCAACGCAGCGCGCGGCTCGTCGAAATGTGCAGGATCGTCGCAGCAACCTCGTGGGACGAAACGGTGCGCGAGATGCGCCGCATCATCGACGCCGCGGCGAGGCGGGGGTTGACCGAGGCCGCACGGATGATGCTCGAGCCGGCGAAGCCGCCGAAGCCGAAGGTTCCGGCGCCGGCCGCGCCCGCCGATGCGCGGTGCCTGATCGTCGGCGCCGGGCCGACCGGGCTTTCCGCCGCCTACCACTACGGCGAGGACGCTCTCGTGCTCGAGCGCGAAGCGAAGGTCGGCGGATGGTGCCGCTCGATCGAGGACACCGGGTTCACGTTCGATCACGCCGGGCACATCATGTTCTCGGACGATCCATACGTGCAGGATCTCTATCGGCTGCTGCTCGGCGACAACGTGCACTGGCAGGAGCGCGAGGCATGGATTTACAGCAAAGGCGTCTACACGCGTTATCCGTTCCAGGGTGCGCTGCACGGGTTGCCGCAGCAGGTTCTGCGCGAATGCCTGGTCGGCGCGATCGAGGCGCGCTTCGGCGCGCTGTCGCACGGCGATTGGACCGAGCGCGCGCCGGGCGTCGAGGATTGCTGCGCCGACGCTACCGGTCTTTCATCGACTGAAGCGGTCGACTCGCACGGCGCCGCGCCGCGCAATTTCGAGGAGTTCATCTATCGCACGTGGGGCGCCGGAGTCGCCAGGCATTTCGCGATTCCATACAACGAAAAGCTGTGGACCATTCCGTTGACCGAGATGGAAACGTCATGGCTCGGGGGGCGCGTGCCGCTGCCCGATCTCGAGGAAATGATCGAGGGCGCATTGCAGCCGGTGCCGAAACCGATGGGCCCGAACGCGCGCTTCGGCTATCCGCTGCGAGGCGGATTCCAGTCGTTGATGAACGGGTTCCTGCCGCTTCTTCGCGGCGAGCTCGTGCTCCAGGCGAACGTCGAGCGCGTCTCGCCGCTTCTTCGCGCGGTGACGCTCGCCGACGGGCGCCGCTTTCATTACGACACGCTGATCAGCACGATGCCGCTGCCGTTGCTGATCGCCGCGATGGGCGACGAGGCGCCGGCCGAGATCCGTCGCATGGCAAGCGAGTTGCGCCACGTGTCGATTCGCTGCGTCAACCTCGGCGTCGCGCGGCCGCATCTTTCCGATCGCCACTGGATCTACTACCCGGAGGACACGGTATTCCACCGGGTCTTCCTCCAGGGGAACGCGAGCCCGCATTGCAATCCGCCGGGCGGATTCGGCCTGACCTGCGAGATCAGCTATTCCAAGACGAAGCCGCTGCCGTCGGTCGGCGCCGCGCTGGTCGAGCGCTGCGTGCAGGACTGCATTCGCGTCGGCCTGCTCGACGCGTCCGATGCGCTGCTCACGTCGAACCAGGTCGACATGCCGTATGCGTACGTCGTCTACGACCATGGCCGAGCCGAGCGCGTCGCGAAGATTCGCCAATGGCTCGCGAATTTCGACATCATCCTCGCCGGCCGCTACAGCGAATGGGAGTATTACAACTCGGATCACGCGTTCATCGCCGGCAGGAAGGCGGCGGAGGCAGCGCAGCGCATTGCGAGCACTCGGGTCGCCGCCAAGAGCGCGTGACACGAGCGAGGTCATGCTGATCGCGCCGTCGCCCGTGCAGACGCGCGTGCGCCGCGCCGGTCGCGCAGCGGAGGCGCGGCCCGATCGCTGACCGATACAATGGGGTCGTGGAACGCGACCGCACACTCTCACAGATCGCGCACGGCCTCACGTGGATCGGGGGCGCGTTCCTCGTCGCCAGCGGCGCCGTCATCGTCTGGGCCGTCTTTCGCACCGTCGGCGTCAACGACCTGCTCGTTGCGCTGACGGTCGCGGGGCTCGGCCTCGGACTGCCGGCGATCGTCGCGTTCGTCGTCGCCTGGATCCTGAACTCGCTCGGCCATGCCGATAGCGAAATCGACGACGAGCCGGCGAGCGAAACGGCACCGCAGCGCCCACCGCTCACGAACGTCGCATGGGCATACGCGGTCGCCGTGCTCGTGTGCGTGGCGGCATGGGGCGTGCGCGTACTGCTCGATCCGCTGCTCGGGCAGCAGGTCACCTACGCGCCGCTGCTCTTGTCGGTCGCGTTCGCGGCGTGGTACGGCGGGCTCGGACCGGCGGCACTCGCAACGCTGCTCGGCGCCGGCATCTCGTGGTATGCGTACATGAGCCCGCGCGACCGCTTCGGCGCGCTCGACATCGACGACGCGGTGCAGCTCGGCCTCTACTGCGCGGCGGCGCTTTGCATCGGCGGCATCGCATCGGCGCTTCGCGCCTCGCGCGAGCGCGCGCAGACGCTTGCCCGCGAGGTGCTCACGCGCGAATCGGGACTGGAGCGCACGCGCGCCGAGCTCGCGGCCGAGCGTGACCGCATGCAGGTCACGCTGCAGTCGATCGGCGACGGTGTCATCGCGACCGACGCGCAGGGCAACGTCACGTTCGCGAACGACTGCGCAGCACAGCTCACCGGGTGGCCGGCAGCCGACGCGGTCGGCAGGCCGCTCGCGAAGGTGTTCCGCACGCACGACGAGCAGACGCGGCGCACGGCGAGCATCGCGCTCGAGGAAGGACAGCAGGATGCAACGGCCGGGATGATGCTCGTCGCGCGCGACGGGACCGAGCGTGCCGTCGAGTCGAAAGTGAGCGCGATTCGCGCCCGCGGCGGCTCGCCGGGCGGCTTCGTGCTCGTGTTCCGCGATACGACGCAGGCGCGCCGCGCGCGTGCAGCGCTCGAGGAGAGCGAAGCGCGTTTTCGCGTGATGGCCGACCAGACGCCGGTGCCGCTCTGGATGTCCGATCCCGAGCGCCGCTACGTCTACCTGAATCGCGCCTGGCTCGCGTTCACCGGCCGCGCGCTCGACGACGAGCTGGGCGACGGCTGGACCGCCGGCATCCATCCCGAGGACTTCGGGCCGCGGCAGGCCGCGTTCGCGGAAGCCTTCGACGCGCGAAAATCGTTCACGCTCGAGTATCGCCTGCGCCGTCACGACGGCGCCTATCGCTGGGTACTCGATCACGGCGCACCGCGCTTCGACGGCGACGGCACGTTCGCGGGCTACATCGGCGCGTGCCTCGACATCACCGAGCGCAAGGAAGCGCTGTCGACGCTCGGCATCTTCGAGCAGCGCAAGAGCGCGTTCCTTGCGTCGCTCGCACACGAGCTGCGCAATCCGCTGGCGCCGATCCGCAGCTCGGTCGAGCTCCTGCAGCGCGTCGCGACGGCGGGGGATCCGCGCGTTGCGCGGGCGCAGGAGATCATCGAGCGCAACTGTGCGCGGCTCGCCGGTCTCGTCGACGACCTGCTCGATCTGTCGCGCATCGACAGCGGCAATGTGCAGCTTGCGCACGAGCCGGTGGACATCGCGCCGATCATCGAGCGCGCTGTGGCGCGCCACGCGGCGCCGATGCACGATCGCGGGCAGACGCTCGACATCGAGGTGCCGGCGGAACGCCTCGTCGTCGACGGCGACGAAGCGCGGATCGAGCAGATGCTGTCGATCCTGATCGGCAACGCATCGACGCATGCGCCGCAGGACGGACGGGTCGTCGTCGCGACGCGGGCGAACGCCGATGCGATCGAGATTTGCGTCACCGACAACGGTTCGGGCATCGACGACGAAAGGCTGCCGCTCCTGTTCGACCTCTTCGACAAGGCAAGCGAGCCGACCGCGACGGCGGGCCAGGGCCTCGGCACCGGGCTCGCCATCGTTGCGCGCCTCGCGCGGCTTCTGGGCGGCTCGGTGCGCGTCGAGAGCGCCGGCAGGGACCAGGGCAGCCGCTTCATCCTGTCGTTGCCGGCTGCGAAACAGGAAGCGACGGCGAGCGCACACGAAACAGCAGGCAATGGCCAGCGCTCGGTGCGCCTTCTCGTCGTCGACGACAACGTCGACGCCGCCGATGCGATCGGCACGCTGTTATCGCTCAATGGCTACGACGTGGCGACCGCGCACGACCCCGACGAGGCGATGGCGCGCGCCGCGGCGTTCGATCCCGACGTGATCCTGCTCGACATCGGCCTGCCCGGCATGACGGGTTACGAGCTTGCGCGGAAGCTGCACGGCGATCGCGTCGCGCGGCGCGCGAAGCTGATCGCGATCACCGGCTATGGCCAGCCCGGTGACACCGACCAGGCGCGCGAGGCGGGCTTCGACGGCTATCTCGTGAAGCCCGTCGATCTCGAGCAGTTGCACGCGCGCATCGATGCGATCATCGGCAGCGAGCGCGCCGGCGCTTGATGCTGCATCCGACCTCGCGCATCGACCAGGTCCTGACGCTCGCCGTGCTGGCGATGCTGATCGTCGGCTGCTATCTCGTGCTGCAGCCGTTCCTGACCGCGCTCGTCTGGGCCGCGATCCTTTGCACGACGACGTGGCCGCTCTACCTGCGGCTGCACGCGCGGCTCGGCCGCCGCGACGCGCTCGCGGCGCTGGCGATGGTGCTCCTGTTGTCGCTCCTGATGCTGGCTCCATTCATCGTCGTCGGCGCGACGATCGCCGACAACGCGGAGCGCATGGCGCTGTGGGGACGCTCGCTCCTCGCATCGGGACCACCGGAAGCGCCGGCGTGGATTGCCGGGTTGCCGCTTCTCGGCCGCACGATCGCCGATTACTGGAACAGCATGGCGCATGACACGGCGCAACTGCTCGCATTCTTCTCGCAGTACGTCGAGCCGTTGCGCAAGCTCGCGGTCGCGTCGGGCGCATCGGTGCTTGGTGCGGTGCTGCAACTCGCGCTGTCGATCTTCATCGCGTGGTTCATGTTTCGCGACGGACACGCGATTGCCGAGCGATTGCGCGTCGCCGGCGAGCGCATCGCGGGCGAGCGCGGGACGCATCTTGCAACCGTTGCGACGGCGACGGTGCGTGGCGTCGTACTCGGCATTCTGGGAACGGCGCTCGTGCAGGGCGTCGTGGCGGCGATCGGGTTCTGGATCGCCGGCATTCGCGCAGCGCCGCTGCTCGGTCTTCTGACGTTCGTGGTATCGCCGGTGCCGGTCGGCCCGCCGCTCGTGTGGGTGCCG
Organism: Burkholderiales bacterium; assembly: GCA_025925475.1. Taxonomy (GTDB): domain Bacteria; phylum Pseudomonadota; class Gammaproteobacteria; order Burkholderiales; family Casimicrobiaceae; genus VBCG01. Next base: position 16,924 of record JAICLP010000010.1, read on the forward strand.
GCCGGCCTGTGGCTCATCAACGACGGTCACACCGGCTGGGGTCTTTTCGTGCTCGTGTGGGGCGTGCTCGTCGTTTCCACGATCGACAACGTGATCAAGCCGTTGATCATCAGCCGCGGCAGCGTACTGCCGTTCATGCTGGTGCTGCTCGGCGTACTGGGTGGCGTCGTCGCCTTCGGCTTCATCGGCGTCTTTCTCGGCCCGGTGCTCCTCGCCGTCGGCTACGCGCTGCTGCTCGAATGGGCGGCGCTGCGCACCGGCATCGAGATCGTCGCGCTGCCGGGCGACGGCCTCACCGACAGCGGCAAGCCGCGCAAGCGTCCGGACGAGCGGCGCTAACGCGACGCGGGCGCAGCGAGGTCGCGCGCGAGATCGGCTCGATACGGCGCGAGCGCCTGCACCATCTGGGCGAAGACCTTCGGCGTCGCGGCGACCACCTGGCCGCCGTGCAGATAATCGCCTTCGCCGGCGAGATCGCCGATCAGGCCTCCCGCTTCGAGCACCAGGAGACTTCCGGCCGCGACGTCCCACGCGTTGAGTCCGATCTCGAAGAAACCATCGTAGAAGCCGGCGGCGACATAGGCGAGGTCGAGCGCCGCCGCCCCCGGGCGGCGCAGCCCGGCGCTCTGGATCACCATCGTCTTCATCATCTGCAGGTACGTGTCGAGATAGCGGCCGTCGCGAAACGGAAAGCCGGTGCCGATCAGGCAGTCGCGCAGGTGTGCGCGACGCGACACGCGCATGCGCCGGTCGTTCAGGAACGCGCCGCGGCCGCGCGTCGCCGTGAAGAGGTCGTTGCGAATCGGGTCGTAGATGACCCCTTGCGTGACGACGCCCTTGTGCGCCAGCGCGATCGACACGCAGTACTGCGGAAAGCCGTGCAGGAAATTGGTCGTGCCGTCGAGCGGATCGATGATCCAGACGTGCTCGGCGTCGCGGTTGCGGTCGCGGCCGGTGCCTTCCTCGGCGAAGATGCCGTGATCGGGATACGCGGCGTGCAGCGTCTCGACGATTGCCGCTTCGGCGGCGCGATCGACTTCGCTGACGAAATCCTTCGGTCCCTTCGCAGTGACGGTCAGGAGATCGAGATCGCGCGCACCGCGCGTGATGATGGTGCCGGCGCGGCGCGCAGCCTTGACCGCCGTGGTGAGCATTGGATGCATATCGAGTATTTTACGAGAATCGTGCCGAACACTGCCCTCGATCGATCGCGCGTCGTCCTCGTGCGCACGAGCCTGCCTGCGAACATCGGCGCCGCGGCGCGCGCGATGCTGACGATGGGATTGACGCGGCTCGTCCTCGTCGCGCCGAAAAGCTTTCCGCACCCCGACGCGACGGCGCTCGCCGCCGGCGCGGCGTCGGTGCTCGAGAACGCGCGTGTCGTCGCGACGCTCGACGACGCGCTCGCCGAGACGTCGCTGTCGATCGGCCTGTCCGCGCGCCCGCGCAAGTTCGCCGGACGCGTTTTCCAGTTGCGCGAGGCGGCGGCGCACGCCGTCGGCGTCGCGCACGAGCGCGATGTCGCGCTCGTATTCGGCACCGAGATGTCGGGCCTGTCCAACGACGAGCTCGCGCGCTGCTCGGCGGTGGCGACGATCGCCGCGAACCCGGATTACGGATCGCTGAACGTCGCCGCGGCCGTGCAGGTCGTTGCCTGGGAAATGCGGATGGCGGCGCAGGGCGGCGCCGTCTGGCGCGCGCCGCGCTTCGCGCCGGCGACGCACGACGACGTCGAAGCGCTCTATGCGCACGCGACGCGCACGCTCGCCGCGTTACGCTTCTACGATCCGGCGCGCCCGCGGCGATTGCTGCCGCGGCTGCGGCGCCTCTTCGCGCGCACGTCGCTCGAGCGCGAGGAGGTGAACATCCTGCGCGGCATCCTCGCCCGCATCGACGACGTCTGCGCGCACGACGTGGAGCGCTGATGGCGATCGACGCGACCGAATCGAAGACGGCTGTTGCCGATTCCGCGCCGACGTCGCGCGATGCGCGAACGGCGACGACGCCGAATCGATGCCGCAACTGCGGTGCCGAAGCGACGTGGAACTATTGCCCGAGCTGCGGCCAGGAAACGCTGATCGCGTTGCCGCCGGCGTTCACGTTCCTGCGCGATGCGGCCGGCCGCTACATCGCCTTCGACGGACGCATGTGGCGCACGCTGTTCGCGCTCGCGTTTCGTCCCGGCTTGCTCACGCGCGAATACCTTGCGGGACGAAGGCGCCGCTATGTGCGACCGGCACGGCTCTTCGTCGCGCTGTCGATCGTGCTCTTCGCCGTGATGCGGTTGACGGCTGCGCCGCCGTCGATCAGTGGGATCGACGCGGCGAATCCCGCCCGCGTCGCCGACGAGGCTACGCCGCAAACGCAGGTCAAGGTCGGCGTCGGTAATGCCGATCCCGTTCTCGACATCGATCTCGGCAGCGCGCGCGTCTTCGCGCCGATTCGCGAGAGGATCGACGCGTTCAACAAACTGCCGCGTGACATCCAGACGGAACAGGTGAGAAGCGGTCTCTTCCGGTATGCGCCCTATGCGGCGGTCGCGCTGCTGCCGTTTTTCGCGTTGCTGCTCGCGCTCGCGTTTGCAGGCGGTTCACGGCGCTACCCGGAACGTCCGCGACGCTATGCCGCGCACCTGGTGTTCGGCGCGCACCTGCATGCGTTCGCGTTCGCCGTCGCGACGGTCGTCGTCCTGATGCCGTGGGCATCGCTTCGCGCGGCGTTCGAACTCGGCGCCGTCGTCTACGGCCTCGTCGCGCTTCGGGTGGTGTACGGCGGGAGCTGGCCGGGAATCGTGCTCCGCGCAGCGCTGATCGCGCTCTTCTACGTGATGTTCTTCGCAATCGCGTTCGCCGCGGTCGTGGTCGCCGCGATCCTGTTGCGATAGGCGGCGAGAGCCGTGCATGGCCGGGAGCCTGGCACCAATCGTCGCGGTGCGCACAATAGCCGAGTAAAACGGTCGGAAAATGGCATAATCGCCGGATGTTCTCCCGCCTTCGCGAAGACGTCCGCGTCGTGTTCGACCGCGACCCGGCGGCGCGCACGACGTTCGAGGTGCTGACCTGCTATCCGGGGCTGCACGCACTCGTCTGGCACCGGGCCGTCACGCATCGCGCCTGGCGGGCGGGGCTGCGCTGGCTCGCGCGCTGGCTTGCTCACTGGAGCCGCTTCATGACGGGGATCGAGATCCACCCCGGCGCGCGGATCGGCCGGCGCGTGTTCATCGACCACGGGATGGGAATCGTGATCGGAGAGACGGCCGAGATCGGCGACGACACGACGCTCTACCACGGCGTCACGCTGGGCGGCACGTCGTGGAACAAGGGGAAGCGCCATCCGACGCTCGGCCGCGGCGTCGTCGTCGGTGCAGGCGCGAAGATCCTCGGCCCGATCCATGTCGGCGATGGCGCGAAGGTCGGCTCGAACGCGGTCGTCGTGCGTGACGTGCCGGAGGGCGCGACCGCCGTCGGCATCCCCGCGCGCATCGTCACCCCCGCCGACCAGGATCGCCGCGAGGCGCAGGCGGTGAAGATCGGCTTTTCGGCGTACGCGATCTCGTCCGACATGGACGACCCGGTCGTGCAGGCCATCCACAAGCTGCTCGACCACGCGGCCGCCACCGAGGAGCGGTTCAACCGCCTCGTCGCGCTGCTGCAGCACGAAGGTCTCGACTGCGCCGAGGCGAAGGCCGTGGCGGACGCGTTCGATCCGAAGCAGATCAACAGGATGCTGGAGAGCGGAGATTAGGTCCCTTGAACTTGTTTTTCTTTTAGTTGACCAAATTATTCAAGTATTCTAAGATTCCGGCTTCGCCGCCGCGGCGCCGGCCGGAGATCCGCCATGCGTCTGACTACCAAGGGCCGCTTCGCCGTCACCGCCATGATCGACGTCGCGCTGCATGGCGCGAAGGGTCCCGTGGCGCTTGCCGCAATTTCGGAGCGCCAGAAGATCTCGCTCTCGTACCTCGAGCAGCTCTTCGGCAAGCTGCGGCGGCAGGGGCTCGTCGACAGCATCCGCGGTCCCGGCGGCGGGTACAACCTCGCGCGTGCGCCCGAAACGGTCGCGGTGTCGGACATCATCGTCGCGGTCGATGAGCCGATCGACGCGACGCAGTGCGGCGGCCGCGAGAACTGCCTCGATGACCATCGCTGCATGACGCACGAGCTGTGGGCCGGATTGAACGCGCACATTTTTGCGTACCTGCGGTCGGTCACGCTGGCCGAGCTCGTGCGGCAGCAGCGTGCGCAGCCGAGCGGCGTCGCCGTTCTGCACGACCAGCGGCACGTCGCGGTCGGCGATGCGCCCGCGCGCGCGGGCGCCGCCTGAACATTGCCTTCCGAAAGAGATTCCGCCATGCGATTGCCGATCTACCTCGATTACTCCGCGACGACCCCGGTCGATCCGCGCGTCGCGCAAAAGATGATTCCGTACCTCACCGAGCACTTCGGCAACCCGGCGTCGCGCTCGCATGCGTTCGGCTGGGAAACGGAGAAGGCCGTCGAGGAGGCACGCAAGGAAGTCGCGCTGCTCGTTCATTGCGATCCGAAGGAAATCGTCTGGACGTCGGGCGCCACCGAGTCGATCAACCTGGCGGTCAAGGGTGCCGCGCACTTCTACCGCGAGAAGGGCAGGCATCTCGTCACCGTGAAGACCGAGCACAAGGCGACGCTCGACACGATGCGCGAGCTCGAGCGCGAAGGCTTCGAGGTCACGTATCTCGACGTCGCGCCCGATGGCCTGCTCGACCTCGCGCGCTTCGAGGCGGCGCTTCGTCCCGATACGACCCTCGTGTCGGTCATGTACGTGAACAACGAGATCGGCGTGGTGCAGGACATCGCCGCGATCGGCGAGATATGCCGCAGGCGCGGCATCGTCTTTCACGTCGACAGCGCGCAGGCGAGCGGCAAGCTGCCGATCGACCTCGCGCAGATCAAGGTCGACCTGATGTCGTTCTCGGCGCACAAGACCTACGGACCGAAGGGCGTCGGCGCGCTGTTCGTGCGGCGCAAGCCGCGCGTGCGGATCGAAGCGCAGATGCACGGCGGCGGTCACGAGCGGGGCATGCGTTCCGGTACGCTGCCGACGCACCAGATCGTCGGCATGGGCGAAGCGTTCCGTCTCGCGCGCCTCGAAATGGACGCCGACAACGAGCGCATTCGCAAGCTTCGCGACAAGCTGTGGGATGGCCTGTCGCAGATCGAGGAGGTCTACGTCAACGGCGACATGGAGCGTCGCGTTTCGCACAACCTCAACGTGAGCTTCAACTTCGTCGAGGGCGAGAGCCTGATCATGGCGATCAAGGACATCGCCGTTTCGTCGGGGTCAGCGTGCACGTCGGCGTCTCTCGAGCCGTCGTACGTGCTTCGCGCGCTCGGCCGCAGCGACGAGCTCGCGCACAGCTCGATCCGCTTCACCGTCGGCCGCTTCACGACCGACGAGGAAATCGACTACACGGTGCAGCTCGTCCAGCGGAAGATCGCGAAGCTGCGCGAGCTGTCGCCGCTATGGGAGATGCA
>JAICLP010000167.1 GCA_025925475.1 Burkholderiales bacterium
ACTGCGGTGACAGCTTCGCCGGCAATTTTGCGAACCCGATGAACGTCGCACCGGACCAGCCGGGCTACTCGTCAGGATCGCGCGGCGACTACAACAAGGACGGCTCGACGTGCGTGCTCGTGCCGTACACGTTCACCAACAACATCCTGACTGCACCGTTCGATCAGGTTCACCTGTCGTGGGACACGACGCTGCAGCCGAACGCGGCTTTCCTCTACACGCTGAACTGGCGCTTGCGTCCCGTCGAGACGGCCAATCCACTGGCCGGCTGGACGACCGCGCCGCGTCCGCAGGTCGCATGGCTGACGGATGGCTCGGGCAATCCGGTCTTCATTCCGAGTGTCGCCTGCGTGAGCCCGATGCTGCCGGCGCCGTACGGCACGCTCGCGACGGGCATCGACGCGAATGCGACGCAGGTCACGATCACCGGCATCAAGGCAAATCCGGCGAGCCAGTACGCAGTGCCGCAGCCGGGCGCGCCGGCCATCCCGTCGCTGCCGTTCCCGATCGTCATCGCGGACCAGACGGGCGCTGGCCCGAGCACGGTGACCGAGCGGATGACCGCCGTGTCAATCGCGAGCCAATCGCCGGCGACGACAGCCGGATATACGGGAACGTACACGATCACGTTCAACGTGACGCGTGGCGGCGTGACCGAAGGGATGTCGACGCCGCAGCCGCACGGCGCCGGCTACGTCGCGATGAGCACGCCGCTGCCGATCATTCCGAACGACACGACGACGTTCCCGTCGCCCTACGTCGTGAACACGCAAGCGCACATGTGCATCGCCGAGCACGGATTCAATTCATTCACGATTGGAGCCGACGGGGTCACGCGCCTGCTGTACTTCACGACCGTCATCGACATCGGCGACGGCTGGGTGCTCGGGCGGTAGATCGACGAGTGGTCAGGGCGGTGTCGGCACGGCCGGCACCGCCCGCACCTTCAGCGCCGCGAGGCGCGAGCGCGTCTCGTTCTGCATGTCGATCGGCGGCTCGACGCCTTCGAGCCGGTCGAGCTCGATCAGCGACAGCATCGTCAGCGTTTCCTCGAACAGGTTGTGCTTGTCGCGCGCGGCGGCGAGGCTCGCCTCGAGCGCGTCGCGCGCGCCCCACAGGTCGCCCTGCTTGATCAGTGCGTGGGCCTGCGATCGCTGCAGCAGGGCCGCGACCCTCGACACTGCATTCGACTCGCCCGCACGCGCGAGCATCTCCGCGATCTGCGCCAGCGCGTCGTCGAGCTTGCCGGTCGCAACCAGCGTCTCGGCGATGCGCGCGTCGACGGCCGGCACTTCCTCTTCGGCGCCCACATGCTGGAAGTTGGCCTTGGCTTCGCCGAGGCGCGTCATCGCTTCGTCCGAGCGGCCGAGGCAGAGCGATACCCGGCCGAGCAGCGACAGGCACGCGGCAAGATAGTAGCGATACTGCGATGCCTTCCATAGCGGAAGGGTCTCGAGCAGAAGCGCCTCGGCTTCCGCCCACTCGCCGCGATCGGTGAGGATTTCGGCGATGTTGATCCGCGAAAGCGCCGCGCCGACGAGGCTGCCGATCTTGACGTTCGCCTCGCGCCCGCGCTCGTAGAACGACAGCGCTTCGTCCCAGCGGCCCTCCCACTGGCAGACCACGCCGAGGCTCAGGAGCACCCCCGCCTGGCGGACGAGGTTTCCCGCCTCCTCGAATGCGCGGAGCGACCGCTCCATCATTGCCTGCGCGCCTTCGCGGCCCAGTTCGCCGTAAGCCCAGCCGATCACGAAATACGATTCGGCGAGCGCGTCCTTGTCGTGGGCCGCTTCGGCTTCGTTGACGCCGCGTTGCGCCCATTCGAGGGCTTCCGTCGTGCGTCCTTCGAACTGCAGCAGCATCGCGCACCACGACGACGATTCGCCGAGCAAGCGCGCCGCGTCGTCACGCGTGACGTCGGCAACGAGCGCGCGAGCACGCTCCGTATAGCCGAGCGCTTCGTCGTATTTGCCGAGCTTCTCCTCGACGTACGAGCGCTTGAGCATCAGCGCCGCCTGCTTTACCGGATCGGCGACGAGCGCCTGCGCAGCCGTATAGGATTCGGCCGCTTTCCCGTATTCGCTCGCGCGATACCAGACGTCGCCGAGCGCGCGATGGACCGATGCGAGGTCGTGGGCATCGAGGTTCGGGAGCTGCCGCCCTGCCTCGAGCGCGCGCGCGTACATGCCGGCTGCCTCGACGTGCGCGTACGCAACCTCCGCTCGCTCGGCGGCGATGCGTGCATAGCGCCACGTAGGCTCGAATTCGCCGGCCGCAAGGTAATGCAGCGAGAGAATGCCCGCCGCTTCCTCGGGATAATCCATCTCTTCCTCGAGATGGGCGGCGACGATCGCATGCAGGCGCCGGCGGTCCTTGTACGGAAGCCCCTCGTAAGCCGCATCGCGCAACAGCGACCGGCGGAACTTCAGATATCCGTCGGGCTCTTCGTCGAACAGTTCGGCAAGTCGGTCCCAGTTCGGAACAGCCAGGTGGTCGCCGTCATCGATGAACCAGACGAGCATGCGTGGATGAAACGTGATGCCGAAAACGGCGGCACGTCGCACGATCGCCCGATCCTCGGGAGCGAGCCCGTCGATTTGCGCGATGGCCGCGGCTTCGGCCGAATCGGGGAGCTCGGCCGTACCCCCCGATTCGATCGCGATGCGCAGAAGATCGCGCAGGAACTGGGGGTTGCCGCCCGAACGCTTCGCGACGAGGTCGAGCACATGCCCCGGCAACGGATGCTGCTGGCTTGCGAGCTGCGCCATGCGCAGCGAATCCTGCGCCGCGAGCGGCTTCAGCTCGACGCGAACCACACTCGGGCTCTCGGGCGCACGAAAGCCGCCGCCAGACGTCCTGCGCGCGACGGCAAAGAGCCACGGGCGCCGCTCGAGGTCGGCGGTGACGAACGCCAGCAGTTCCGCTGACGCCTCGTCCATGTGGTGCGCATTCTCGATCTCGATCAGGCACGACTTGGGAACGACGGCATCGAGGAACTGGCCGACCGCCTCGTGCAGCTTCGTACGCCGGTTCGTCTCCGCCAGCATCCCGACTTCGGGCGTCGGATGCAGCTCCACGCCGAGCGTCATCGCGATCAGCGGCAGCCATGGCAGCAGGTCGGGCATCCGGTCGACGATCTCGGAGTGCACGCGCTCGATGACGGCCGCATCCGAATCGTCGCGATCGAATTCCAGCAGCGCGCGCAGCAACTCCCGCCATACTGCATAGGGCGTCGTTGCCGTATACGCCTCGCAGGTTGCCTGCACCTTGCGAAATCCGGCGGCCGCGTCGCGCAGCGCCTCGAGCAGCCGCGTCTTGCCCATGCCGGCTTCGCCCGTCACTTCGATCAGGCGTCCTGCGCCGCCGCGCGCGCTGACGAACGCCTTGCGGATGACACCGAGCTCCGCGTTCCGGCCGGTGAGCGGCAGCTTCGAGAGGGACACGTGGCGCGTCTTCGAGCCCTTCGCGGGACCCACGGACCAGGCTTGCACCGGAGCGGCCTTGCCCTTGACGGCGAAGGGCTCGAGCTGCGTCGTGTCGAACTGCGTATCGGACCGCTCGAGAATGTCGGCGGTCGCGTAGATCGCACCCGGCTCCGCTTTCGCCATCAGCCGCGCGGTCAGGTTCACCGCGTCACCCATGATCGTGTACGTGCGCCGATACGCGGGACCGATGTCGCCTGCGAATACGGCGCCGCGATGCGCCCCGATGCGAATGGGCAGCGGCAGATCGGCAGCCGCGATCTTGCGCAGCGCGAGCAGCATGCGCTCCTCGTCGTTGCCGGTTGCCTTCGGCGCGCCCGCGCTCAGGATCAGCTTGCCCCCGTCAGCGTCGACATCGGAGGCGAGGAACGCGACGTCCTGTTCCTCCGCGGCGGCCTGAACGCAGCTCACGATCGAATGCAACGAGTGCGCGGCCTCCTGCGCGCCGCGCTCGGCAATCAGCGCGTCGCTCGCCGAGAATTGGATGAAGGCGATCGCGACCGGCCGGTGCTCGGAGCCGCCAGCGCCCGCGAGCACCTGCGAGCGAATGGCCGGCGAGAGGCAGCGCGAAATCGTTTCGGTGGACAGCTTCGGCGGCGCGGCGAACGCGACCTTCTCGACGTGCTCGGGCGCGCGAACGAGCAGGCGGCCGCTGGCGACGGGATCGCCGATGTAGTCCGCGGGCAGCAGTGCAGAAGTTTCTGCGCTGACGACGATCTGATCAGCCTCCGCGCAATGCTCGGCGGAAACGAGTTGCGTCCATTCGGGGCCGACGGTCAGGAGCTCGTGATGCGACGTGCCGACCGCGAAGAAATCGTAGCGGCCGGTGTGCACGCCCTGCGACATCCGCAACACGACGCTGACGCCGGGAAGCTCGATCGCACCGACGGTTGCGAGCACGGTGCGCATTCTTCCCGCCGCACCGCATGCGCGAAGCGCGTGCTCGTCACCGTCAAACCACAGCAGCAGCGCATCGCCGCCGAACTTCAGGAGGATGCCGCCGCGATCGTACGCGACCGCGAGCAGTTCGCCGAACACTTTCTCGATCGCGTCGGTGATCTGCTCGGCACCTTCCCGGCCCTTCTGGGCGAGCGCTTCCGAAAGCTTGGTAAATCCGGATACGTCGGCGAACACGGCCGTTCCTTCGGCGGCCCATGCCTCGCTCAGCGGATCCTCGGCGAGGTGCCGCTGCAGGATGCGCGGCACGTAGAGCGCCGCTCGCTCGGGACGGCCGAAGTCCTGCAGCGACTTCTCGCGCTGCACGAAGCTGTCGGCGACGATCGGCGTCATCGGGCATACTCTACCGGGCTCGCAAAAAGCGCGGCAATCCGAATTTTCGAAGCCGGAACGCTTGAATATGAACAAAGCAAGCTGGTCGCGGCTTGAACAGGCGGCGAAGGCTGCGTCCGCGCGCGCCTATTGCCCGTACAGCCGCTTTCCGGTCGGCTGCGCGGTCATGAGCGGCGACGGCACGATCGCGAGCGGCTGCAACGTCGAGAACGCATCGTTCGGATTGACGTCGTGCGCCGAGCGCAACGCAATCTTTCGCGCGATCGCCGACGGCGCGACGTCGATCGTCGCGGTGCTGGTCTACACGCCGACGCCGGCGCCCGTCACGCCGTGCGGCGCCTGCCGGCAGGTGATCGCCGAGTTCGGTGGCGATGCGCGTGTGCGCGCAATCTGCGACGGTTCGGACATGCTCGAGTACGCGTTGCGCGATCTGCTGCCGGACGGATTCATGCTGGCGCGCGAGTAGGCGTAAGCAGGGTCAGAGGAGAAAAGGGGCCAGGGTCGAATTTGAGAAAAGGGGCCAGGGTCGCATTTCGCATTGTTGGCGGTGCGCATCATGTGAGAAAAGGGGCCAGGGTCGCATTTCGCATTGTTGGCGGTGCGCATCATGTCGCTTGTCCCGCGAAATGCGACCCTGGCCCCTTTTCTCGCGACCCCTTTTCTCGCGACCCTGGCCCCCTTTTCTGCCGGAAAGTCGTCTCTGACCCTAAAGATTCGGCGCGAGCCGCCTGCGCGCGGCAGCGATGTCGATCCGCACACGCGCGGCGAAGTCGACGAGTTGATCCTCGCCGATCTTGCCGACCGCGAAATAGCGCGCATCGGGATGCGCGAGATAAAAACCGGAGACCGCCGCCGCAGGGAGCATCGCGAAGCTGTCGGTGATCGACATGCCGGCATCGCCCGCCTGCAGCGCGTCGAACAGGTCGGCCTTCACCGCATGATCCGGGCACGCCGGATAACCGGGAGCCGGCCGGATGCCGCGATATTCCTCGCGGATCAGCGCCGCGTTGTCGAGCGTCTCGTCGGGCGCGTAGCCCCACAGGCTCGTTCGAACTTCGCGATGCAGCCATTCGGCGAACGCCTCGGCGAGGCGATCGGCGAGCGACTTCAGCATCAGCGCCGAGTAGTCGTCGTTCGCCGCCTTGTAGGCGGCAACGCGCGCATCGACATCGCCGCCGGTCGTCACCGCGAAGCCGCCGACGTAATCGCGCAGCCCGCTTTCGTTCGGCGCGACGAAATCGGCGAGGCAATAGTTAGGCTTGCCGGCGGGCCGCTCGTTCTGCTGGCGCAGGTTGGGCCAGGTGAAGCGCTCCCGCGTGCGCGTCTCGTCGGTGAAGAGAACGATGTCGTCGCCGACGGCTGCCGCGGGCCAGAACGCGACGACGCCATCCGCCGACAGCCAGCGCTCGGCGATGATCTGCGCGAGCATCGCCTGTCCTTCCGACAACAGGTTGCGCGCGGCTTCGCCGACGACCGCGTCGTGGAGAATGGCCGGGTAAGGACCCGACAACTCCCACGCCTGGAAGAACGGACCCCAGTCAATGAATGTCGCGATCTGGGCGAGGTCGACGTCGTGCAGCGTGCGCCGGCCGAGAAACGTCGGCACCGTCGGCGTGTACCGAGTCCAGTCGACGGCGAAATGGTTCTCGCGTGCGGCGGCGAGCGAAATCAGCTTCGGTCCGCGCTTGCCCGCGTGCTGCGCACGAATCTTCGCGTAGTCGTCGGCGACTGCCGCGACGTACGCGTCGTGCTGCTCGTCTGAAAGGAGGCTCGTCACGACGCCCACCGCGCGCGACGCGTCGGGCACGTACACCGTCGGGCCGTTCGTGTAATTCGGGGCGATCTTGACCGCGGTATGCACGCGCGACGTCGTCGCGCCGCCGATCAGGAGCGGCAAGCTGAAATCCTCGCGCTGCATCTCGGACGCGACGTGCGCCATCTCCTCGAGCGACGGCGTGATGAGCCCCGACAATCCGATCGCGTCGGCGTTGCTCTCGCGCGCGGTCGCGAGGATCTTCTGCGCCGCCACCATCACGCCGAGGTCGATCACGTCGAAGTTATTGCACTGGAGCACGACGCCGACGATGTTCTTGCCGATGTCGTGTACGTCGCCCTTCACCGTCGCCATCACGATGCGCCCCTTCGAGCGCGCCTCGATGCCGGACGCCGCCTTCTCGGCTTCGATGTACGGGATCAGGTGCGCGACCGCCTGCTTCATCACGCGCGCGCTCTTGACGACCTGCGGCAGAAACATTCTGCCCGCGCCGAAGAGGTCGCCGACGACGTTCATCCCGTCCATCAGCGGGCCCTCGA
>JAICLP010000196.1 GCA_025925475.1 Burkholderiales bacterium
CCCGGCGTCGCCGCGCCACTACCAGTTCGATCCGGTGCAGACGACGAAGACTAGCGTGCACGGCGCGATCAACCTGCTCGGCCTCGCGAAGCGGCTGCGCGCGCGGATCGTGCAGGCGTCGACGAGCGAGGTCTACGGCGACCCGGCGCAGCATCCGCAGACTGAGGATTACTGGGGGCACGTGAATCCGATCGGCCCGCGCGCGTGCTACGACGAGGGCAAGCGCTGCGCGGAGACGCTCTTCGCCGATTACCGGCGGCAGCACGGTCTCGACACGCGCATCGCGCGCATCTTCAACACCTACGGACCGCGGATGCAGCCGGCCGACGGACGCGTCGTCTCGAACTTCATCGTCGCCGCGCTGCGAGGCGACCCGCTGACGATCCAGGGCGACGGCTGGCAGACGCGCTCGTTCTGCTACGTGACCGATACGATCGACGGCCTCGTCGCGTTGATGGAGGCGCCCGACCCTTGCCCCGGACCGATCAACATCGGCAATCCCGGCGAGTTCACGGTGCTCGAACTCGCCGAGCGCGTGCGCAAGCTCGCGAAATCGCGCTCGCCGATCGTCTTCGTTCCCGCTGCGCGCGACGATCCGCGGCAGCGGCGTCCCGACATTTCGCTTGCGAGCCGCCTGCTCGAATGGTCGCCGCGTGTCGGTCTCGACGAAGGGCTTTTGCGAACGATCGACTATTTCCGCCGCACTCTGGTCCCGGGCGCGAAGACGTCGGGCGCGAAAGCCGCCACTACCGCGTTTGTTGCCGCCGATCCACGGGGCTGATACGCCGCTTCGCGTGCTCGCCATTACCGGCAATGCGATCCGCCGGCTCGACGCGCGCTTTGAGCACGCGCTCCATGTACGCGAGCGCGTCGCGTCGCCACGCGTCGTTTTCGGAGGCGACGCAATCGGCGGGAATCCACAGCGCGTACTTGCGCAGATACGCGTCGTGCGCGGTGAACATGATGCACGAATCGGCGGCGAGACCGGCGAGCACGAGGCTGCCGACATCGAGCTCGTCGAGCAGGAATTCGAGCGGCGTGCCGAAGAACGCCGAATGCCGCGGTTTCAGCACCGAGCGATCGTCGGACGACGGCGCGAGCAGACGCGCCATATCGGCCGATGCACCGCCACGCCGCTCGCAGTCGGCGACGATGGCCTCGAAGTCGGCCTCCCAGCGCCCGAAGTTGTCGTTCGCGTAGATGATGGGCGCACGCTGCGCGCGCATTCGGTGCTTGAGTCGTGCCGCACACGATGCGGCCTTCACCGCGCGTGGCGCCAGCGATTGCGCGCCGTCGAAATCGAGCGGATTCATGAAGTCGATCAAAAGGAGCGCGGTGCGCTTCTGCGTGCCTCGCCTCGTGGCCTGTGGCGGCTTCTGCATGCCGCCGGGATCAGCAAGCGCTGTGCCGCATGGTTGCCGCGCGCATCCCGCGACGGCCGGCTGTAAGAGTTGCCACGGTTCGGACGCAAGAATTGCGTGGGACGCCGAGCATCGCCGGGAATGCGACGGCCGCGCTGCAATGGCCGCTCGACTTCACTGAATGGCATGCGGGTTGCATCAGGGGGTATGATCAGTGGGCCTCTCGTCCGGCAAGGCGGGCGGTGCGTCCATGCCGCGTAACGACACACGGACGCCAACGATGGACCCCACGTACGCGCCACCGCTCCGATCGCCGCCGCACATGTCCACCGGCACGCGCCTGTCCCTCGCCTGGGCGAACCTGAAGGCGCTCGTCCAGGATCACGCGCTGCTCGCCGTGCTCGAGGTGCAGCGCGCCGGCATCTCGCTCGTCAAGATGATCATCGCGGGCATCGTCATCTCGATCCTCGTCGTGTCGGCGTGGATGGCGATCGTCGCCGCGATCATCGGCTTCGCCATCGGCGAAGGCGCCAACTGGGCGCTCGCGATTTTGATCGCGGCGCTCGTCAACATCGCCATCGCCGTCGGCCTTGCGTTCTGGGCCAAGAAACAGCTTCCCGACCTGCTGTTCGCAGCCACGGTGCGTCAATTGCGCAAGGACGTCCCGGCGATGGAGGGTGAGCATGAGCAACAGCGATAAGTCGCTCGACGAGCAGATCGCCGACGTCGAGAAGCGCCTCGCGCGCCGCCGCGCCGAGTTGCGCGTGTTCGTCGCCGAAGCGCGCAGCCGCGTCAGCGTGACGAAGACGATCCCCGTGGCCGTCGTCGCCGCGCTCGCCGTCGGATTCGCCGCGTCGCGTTTCGTGCGCAAGCCTGCGCGTCCCATCCCCCGCGCGGTCGACAAGCGATCGCGCTCGACGCGGCTGATGGGCGCCATCGCAGGCGCGATGCTGCCGCCGTTGATCCGGCCGCTGCAGCACGTCGCCGCGCAATGGCTGGCCGAGCGGATGCACCGCTCGGCGCGCTGAGCATCGTCAGAACGGACGCGCGCTCGTCTCGTTCTTCGTGACGCCGCGCACGTTCAGCGCGACAAGACCGAACTGCAGCGCGACGAGCGCCCACGCGCGGTCGTGAAAGCCCCACGTGATCCACAGCGCGTTGCTCGCGAGGAACGTGCAGAAGCCGACCATTCGCAGCGACTTTCGCGTCGACGCGACAAGCCATGTCGAGCCGAGCGTCGCGACCATCGCCGGCCACTGCAGCAGGTTCCAGTAGTCCATCAATGCACGGTGTGTGAAGCAGCCCCCGCGCCAGGTGTGGGCATGGCGTCGTGCGCGCCGGAATAGACGACGGTCCAGAGCGACATGAGTGAGAGCGCGACGAGCGCGCCGACGACGTTGACGAAGTTCTGCAGATAGAGGAACTGGCTCTGCGCGAAATTGGACAGCGCCATGCTCGCCTGCTTCGCGCGCTGCTTCATATCCGCCGAGTGATGCGCCTCGTGCCAGCCGAGCGGCAGCCGGGCGCGATGCACGGACCCGGCCGCAACGACCGGATTGCTCTCGCCTGCGTGCACGGCGGCAAGCGGACAGCGTGGACGTCGCGCAGCTTGGGCCGCCGCAGTTCCCGCAGGCCCCTATCGGTGAAGCGCCGACAGTCGAAACGTACCCGCCGCGCAATTTTTACCGAAGCGCCTCGCAAAGTTGCCATTGATGCCCGAGGACGGCGCGCGCGGCGCCGGCGTAACGGATTGACGCGTCATTCACAGCACGCGCAAGTGTGCAACGAGCCAATTGCACGGCATGCCGATTGCTAAAATCGTTCCGTGTTCAAGCGATCGATTCCAAGGTGCGCGCGCGGGCTGGCGGTTGCGTGCATCGTCGTCACACCGCTGCTCGCCAGTTGCGATCGGGTCGAATTCCGCACGTTTCCCGGCGATTCGATCCGCGACAGCATCGTTTCGAAGATTCTCCCGGCATCGCTCGCGCTCGCGCCGCTGC
This sequence comes from Burkholderiales bacterium, assembly GCA_025925475.1. Taxonomy (GTDB): domain Bacteria; phylum Pseudomonadota; class Gammaproteobacteria; order Burkholderiales; family Casimicrobiaceae; genus VBCG01. The sequence continues at coordinate 3,362 of JAICLP010000196.1, forward strand.
AGCGCGATTTCCTGACCGAGGCAGCGCAATCGAGCCTGTTCGAGATCGAGGCGAGCCGGGTCGCGTTGGCGCGCGGCGGCTCGGCCGCCGTGCGCCGGTTCGCCGAGGCGACGCTGCGCGATCGCGTCTCGGTCGACACCGACCTCGAGCAGCTTGCGACGAGCGTCGGCGTCGTGCTGCCGACGCGGCTTTCCGACGAGTTTCAGGCACGGCTTTCCGTGCTCGAGCAGTTGACCGGCAGCGACTTCGATCGCGCCTACGCGCGTAACGTCGGGGTTCTTGCGCCCGAGCAGGCGCTCGCGGCGTTCGAGCGCGCAGCCGATCCCGACGGCGCGCGCGTGCAACGCTTCGCTGCCAACCAGATCCCCGCCCTGCGTGCGCATCTCGAGCAGGGGCGTCGCCTCGCGTCCGAGGTCGATCGCACCAACATGGCGTAGCGAACGATGCGCGACGGCGCCGACCCGCGCGCGTCGACGATCGACGCCGTCGAGCGCGGCCTCGATGCGCTCGCCCCGATGCTCGACCGGCTGCTCGACGATGCGGCGGTGAGCGGCGAGCACGCGATGCATCTCGTCGTGATGAACCCCGATGCGGACCCTTCCATGCCGTTCGACGATGCGATCCTCGTCGAGCGCAGCTTTGGCGACGCCGCGAGCTGGCAGGCCGATTACGCGTGGTATGCGCGCGCGAAAACGCGACTTGCGTGGCGCGAGCGAATGAGCCTGCGCACGCTCTTCGCCGAGCATCCCGAGCGGTTGCGCGACGACGACATCCGCGTCGAGGGCGCCGTACGAAGCGGACGCTGGATCGTCGGTGCGAGCGGTGCGCAGGCGTGGTACGACCACGCGATCGCGACGAGCGCCATCGCGCTCTTCGACGCGGCGACCGAGCAGGCGCAGAAGAGCGAGTCGTGAAGCGCAGCCGCCGCCGGGCGCGACCCGCTTCGGATCTGGGCGTCGCCGCCGACGTCGCAACCGACACGTCGGCGGAGAGCGGCCGGCCGCGGCGCGGCAACCGCTATTCGAGGATGAAGCTGCCCCACGAGCGCGATGAAAGCACGCACGCGCCGCAGCCGCCGAATCCGGTGATGGAACAAGCCGCGCGCGACGTCGAGCAGGGGAAGACCGACACCGATTGCTACGAAGCGACCGGTCCGCGCTACGATCGCAAGGCGCAGCCGTAACCGCGCTCGACCGTGCCGCGCGTGCACACGCGGCCGCAACAGTTGCTCGATCGCGTTGCGCGTGATCCGCTCGACGCAACGCATCCTCGGGTTCGTCCCATTCGCGCGATAACGGCGCTGCTGCCAGCCCGTCGTAGTCTTCGGGCGTCCTGCAGCGCGTCGCATCGTGCGCGAAGCACCGCGATGCGAGTCGTTGCATCGAAATCGAGCGGCGCACCGTCGAAAGCGTACGCAGGACGCTTCCTTGGGTCTGCGACAATCGACGCCTCGTCTGCCCATCGTCGAATGCAACGCACCGCCCTCCTCATCCCGCTGATCGTCGCCTGCGCCCTGTTCATGGAGAACATGGATTCGACGGTGATCGCGACATCGCTTCCGGCGATCGCACGCGACATCGGCGAGAATCCGCTCGCGCTGAAGCTCGCGCTGACGTCGTACCTCGTGAGCCTTGCCGTCTTCATTCCGATCAGCGGCTGGGTCGCCGACCGCTACGGCTCGCGCTCGGTTTTCGCCGCCGCCATCATCGTGTTCGTCGGCGGATCGCTGCTCTGTGCGGCGTCGACGAGCCTCACCGCCTTCGTGATCTCGCGCTTCATACAAGGAATCGGCGGCGCGATGATGGTGCCGGTCGGCCGCCTCGTGCTGATGCGCGCCGTGCCGAAGCACGACTACGTCGCCGCGCTCAACTACCTGACGATTCCCGCGCTGCTCGGCCCGGTGACCGGTCCGGCGCTCGGCGGCGCGATCACGCTTTACCTGCACTGGCGCTTCATCTTTCTCATCAACGTGCCGATCGGCGCACTCGGCCTCTATCTCGTGCTGCGCCACATACCGAACATTCGCGAGACCGACATTCCGGCACTCGACATCAGCGGCTTCGCGCTGTCCGGCATCGGCCTTTCGGTCCTGATGCTGGGCTTCTCCGCGCTCGGCGGCCATCTGCTTCCGCTGCCCGTTGCCGCCGCGTGCATCATCGGCGGCCTCGGTTGCGTCGGTCTCTACGTCCGGCACGCGCGACGCACGGCGCATCCGGTGCTCGACTTGCGCCTGCTCGAGCTGCCGACCTTCTTCAATGGCGTCGTCGCCGGCAGCGTCTTTCGCGCGGGCCTCGGCGCCACGCCGTTCCTGCTGCCGCTGCTCTTTCAGCTCGGATTCGGCCTGAACCCGCTGCAGTCGGGCCTTCTCACCTGCATGACGGCGATCGGTGCGATGTTCATCAAGACGCTGACCGTGCGCATCCTGCGCCGCTACGGCTTTCGCCGGATCCTGTCGGCGAACGGCGTCGCCGCGTCGGCGATCGTCGCGGCGTTCGGACTGTTCTCGCGCTCGACGCCGCACCTCGTGATCGCGGCGGTTCTGCTCCTGTCCGGGTGCCTGCGGTCGCTGCAATTCACCGCGCTCAATGCGATCACGTTCGCCGACATCGCGCGCGAGAAGATGAGCCAGGCGGCGAGCTTCTCGAGCATGGCGCAGCGGCTGTCGCAAAGCGCCGGGATCGCGGCGGGCGCCTATTTCCTGCAGCTGTCGAGCGTCGCGCACGGCCACGCGACGATCGAGGCTTCCGACTTCTGGCCGGCGTTTCTCGCGATCGGATTGATCTCGGCGATCGCGCCGTTCGTCCACGTCCGGCTTGCGCCACAGGCGGGCGTCGAAGTGTCAGGCCACGGCGTTCGCGCGCGCTGAATCGGCGTCCTGCAACGCGCGCCAGACGCGCTCGGAGACGAGCGGCATTCGCAGCGAACGAGCGCCGCTCGCGCAGCCGTTTCGCGCCAG
>JAICLP010000305.1 GCA_025925475.1 Burkholderiales bacterium
AATACCACGGCGTCGCCCAGTTGGTCTTCGTCTTGCCGTCGAACCAGTCGGTGGCGAAGCTCACGTGATCGGGGCCGACCAGATCGATGACGTAGTCGAAGTGGTTCAGGTAGTCGCCGAGCGTCGGCCGCCGGTCGGTGCGAATGAACGGCGCATAAGCCGTGATGCCGACTACGCCGCCCTTCGCCGCGACCGCCTTGATTTGCGCGTCGGTCACGCAGCGCGGGTTGTCAGTGAGCGAACGGACGGCGGTATGCGAGATGACGATCGGCTTTGCCGATGCGTCTACCGCATCGAGCGTGGTTCGAACGCCGACGTGCGCGCAATCGATCAGGATGCCGAGCCGATTGCATTCCCGGATCACTTGCATGCCGTAATGCGTGAGTCCTCTGTTTTCGGGCTCCAGGCATCCGTCGCCCAGCAGGTTGCGCTCCATGTAGGTGAGTTGCAGCGAGCGCAGCCCGAGCTTGTGCAGGAGCCGCAGCCGCTCGCGCTCGCTGCCGATGCAACTCGGGCTCTGTATGCCGAGGATCACGCCGAGCTGTCCGTTGCGCTTCGCTTCGTACACATCGTCCACGTGCTCGATATGGCGAAGCCTGGGACTCATCGCGAAGTTGAGCAGGTTCTCGTAGATCGCGTGCTGTACCTGCTCCCAGGTCGGCGTGTACGACGGCTCGGACACCAGCGTGACGTGCAGGACGTTCCAGCCGTAGCCGAGCAGGCTTTCCTCGTACGTGCCGCTGGCGACGTGCGGCGTCGGGTGCACGACCGCGCCGCCGAGCGTGTCGATGACGATCGACTCGGCGAGGATTCGCGTCGCTTCGGCGAAGCCCTCCGTCATCGCGTTTCTCGGGTCGTGGGGGGACGTTTCATCCTGGTCTCGCGGCGTTCGCACCCTGGCCTGCGCCGGAAGCGCTCCCCCTCGGTCGGCGAGTACGCGGCGGGTCGCCCGCCATCATCCGGTCGATCGCGGCGCGGTTCATCGACGGCAGCACGAGTTCGATGAAATCGTACATGTAGTGCGTGATGTAGCTGTTGCGGTGAATGCCGATCGTCGTCATGCTCGACTCGAAGAGCCGGCTCGCATCGAGCAACCGCAGCCGAGCGGTGTCGGCATGCTCGAACGCGATCGACGCGATGAGGCCGATGCCGAGGCCGGCGGAGACGTAGGTCTTGATGATCCGCGGATCGGTCGACGTGAGCACGACCCGTGGTGTCAGCCCAGCCGCTTCGAAGGCCCTCTGTACCTTGGAGCCCTTGTTGAACGCGAAATCGTAGGTCACGAGCGGATGCTCGGCGATCGCCGCGAGATCGAGCCGCCGGGCGCGCAACAGCGGGTGGCGTGGCGGCGTGATGACGCACCGGTGCCATCGCTCGCCGGGAAGCATGACGAGGTCGGGGAATGCGCCGACGACCTCGGTCGACAGGCACAGGGTCGCCTCGCCGCGCCGTACCTGCTCCGCGGCTTCCGCCGGACTGCATGGATGAATGCTGAGGCGCACCTTGGGATAGCGCGCCATGAAAGGTCTCACCACGGCGGGCAGCGCGACGTGCGCCTGCGTGTAGGTGGCAGCCACGACGAGATCACCGCTTGCTTCGCGGGACGAATCCCCGGCGATCCTGCGCAGGTTCTCGCTGTCGGAAATCATTCGCTCCGCGATGGCGAGCACGTCCTGTCCGGCGCGGGTGAGGGCGACCACCCGTTTGCCGCGGCGGACGAACACGTCGAAGCCAAGCTCGTCCTCGAGCAGCCGGATGTGGTGGCTGACGCCCGGCTGGGACGTCCAAAGCGAGCGCGCGGCTTCGGTGACGTTGAGGTCCCGATGCACGACCTCGACGAGGCAGCGCAGTTGCTGGAGCTTCATGACGCCGGATTCTACATATCCACGAATCGTCTGACGACAGCCGATTTTGTTCTTATGCGTTGATAAGAATCTTCGTTACGATGTGAGAGCCACGCTCGTCCCACGACGCTCGAACGAGCCGGAAACAATCGTCACGACTCGGATCGGCGGCGTGCAGCGGGCATCCACCGTCGACGTCAACCCAGGAGTGATGCAAATGATTCTTCGCGTCGTGCACGGCGCCGTCCCGCCGGAAAAGCGGGCGGCGTACATCGATTTCATCAACACCACGCTCGCGCCGGCGATCAGGAAGATGCCGGGCTGCCAGTTCATTTACGTGGCCGAGTGCGTCGAAAAGCACCACGAGCACGAAGTGATCTACGTGAGCGGCTGGGACTCGGAGGAGGCCTGCGCGGCGATGGACAACACATCGGTCTACAAGGGCGCCGCCGTCAGCGCGAAAAGCTTCTATACGCATCGCTACCACGATGGAGCGCTGCACATCCATTACAAGACGTTCGCGGCGCTGGAATAGACGCGCGAGCACGGGCGGCAGCGCAAGCCGCAGCGCTGCCGTCGCTCGTCGCGCCGCGAGGCGCGTGGATGAACGGTCTCGACCTGATCCTGACGCGGCGGAGTCCGCTTTCGCTGCGGCCGCCCGGTCCCGACGAAGCGACGTTGCGCGCAATGCTGTCCGCGGCGACCTGCGGGCCCGATCACGGCAGGCTCGCGCCGTGGCGGTTTGTCGTCATCGAAGGGGAGGGGCGGCACGCGTTCGGCCGCATCCTCGCCGACTCGTTGCGCCGGCGCATTGCGGCCGCCGACGCCGCGATGGTCGCACGGGAGGAAGCCAAGGCGCTTCGCGCGCCCATGATCATCGTCGTTGCCGCGCAAACGCGGGAATGCAGCCCGATCCCGGCGGTCGAGCAGGTCATCGCCGCCGGCATCGCCGCGTACAACATCCTGCTCGCTGCACGCGCAAGCGGCTTCGCCGGGATGTGGCGCACCGGTGCGAGCGCGTACGATCCGGAGGTCAGGCAGGCGCTCGGCTTCGACGCCCTTGCATCGATCGTGGGCTTCCTCTACGTCGGCATGCCGGATACGATGCCGCGTCCGCGCCCGGAAGCAGACCACGCGGCATGCGTGAGGCGCTGGCCCGCGGCCGAGACCGCGTAACGAGGCAGCGCGGACCGATGCGCGGAAGCATCGAGTCAACGAACTTCGAGCATTGGAGGAGATCGGCATGAAGCGCTTCGTTTCCCTGTCGGTGTTCGTGGCGTTCGTCGCATTGCCGGCCATTACGCGCGCCGAGGTCGGCGAGATCACGATCGCCCAGCAATACGGCATGGCCTACCTGCAATTCCTCGTCATGCAGCGCGACCACCTCATCGTCAAGCACGCGAAGGCCGCGGGACTCGGCGACGTCAAGGTGACGTGGCACAAGTTCTCCGCCAGCAACATCATGTACGACGCCGTGCTGTCCGGCGACCTGCAGATCGCCTCCGGCGGACTCACGCCGCTGATCACGATCTGGGCGCGTACCCGCGACAATTACAAGGCACACGGGCTTGCGGCGATGAACGCGATGCCGCTTCTGCTGAATACGCGCGAGCCCGACGTGAAGTCGATCAAGGACTTCACCAGCAAGAGCAGGATCGCGCTGCCTGCGGTGAAAATATCGCAGCAGGCGATCACGCTGCAGATGGCGGCTGCGAAGGCGTTCGGGGATGCGAATTTCGGCCGCCTCGATCCGCTGACGGTTTCGATGTCGCATCCGGACGGCATGCAGGCGCTCCTGTCCGACGCGAGCGAGGTGACGGCGCATCTGACGTCGCCGCCCTACGAATACCAGGAACTGGCGGACCCGAAGGTGCACACCGTATTGAACTCATACGACGTGGCGGGCGGTCCAACGACGTTCACGGTGCTGTGGTGCACCGGGAAGTTCCGCGACGAGAACCCGAAGACCTATGCCGCGGTGCTCGCCGCGTTCAGGGAAGCAACCGACATCGTCAACCGCGACAAGCGAGCCGCGGCCACCTTGTACGTCGAGATGGAGCATCCGAAGCTCACCGTGGATCAGGTCTACAAGATGCTCACGTCCCCGGGCGTCGACTATACGTTGACGCCATCCGGCGTCATGAAATACGCCGACTTCA
>JAICLP010000022.1 GCA_025925475.1 Burkholderiales bacterium
CGTGGAGCGCATCTGGCTTTCGCAGTATCCGCCCGGCGTGCCCGCCGAGATCGACGTGGGCGAATACCAGTCGGTGCGCGAGGTGTTCGAGGAAAGCTGCCGCAGGTACGCGAAGCGGCCGGCGTTCACCTGCATGGGGCGGGCGATCACGTTTTCGGACCTCGACGCATTGTCGACGACGTTCGGCGGCTGGCTGCAAGGCATCGGCTGCACGCGCGGCACGCGGATCGCGCTGATGATGCCCAACATCCTGCAGTATCCGATCTGCGTGTTCGGCGCGTTGCGCGCCGGCTGCACGGTGGTCAACGTGAACCCGCTCTACACGGCGCGCGAGCTCGAGCACCAGCTGATCGATTCGGGCGCCGAGGTGATCGTCGTCGTGGAGAACTTCGCGCGCACGCTTTCGCAGGCGATGGCGCGCACGCGCATCAGGCACGTGATCGTCACGTCGATCGGCGAGCTTCTCGCGGTCAAGGGCCGCATCGTCGATCTCGTCCTGCGACGGGTGAAGCGCATGGTGCCGCCGTGGACGCTGCCGGGGTCGGTGCGCTTCACCGACGCGATGAAAGCGGGCCGCAAGCGCGCGCTTTCGCGCATTCCGATCGGTCACGACGACATCGCGTTCCTGCAGTACACAGGCGGGACGACCGGCGTCGCGAAGGGCGCGATGCTTTTGCACCGGAACATCGTCGCGAACCTGTTGCAGGCGCGTGCCTGGCTGCAACCGTTCCTCGACGAGCGGCGGCGCGAGGTCATCCTGACGCCGCTGCCGCTCTACCACATCTTCTCGCTGACCGCGAACTGCCTCGTGTTCATGTCGATCGGCGGCGAGAACGTGCTCGTCACGAACCCGCGCGACATTCGTGGCTTCGTGAAGATCATGCGCGGCTGCCGCTTCACGGCGATGACGGGCGTCAACACGCTCTTCAACGCGCTGCTCAACAACGAGCGCTTCCGGCGCCTCGATTTCAGCGCGTTCAGGATGACGCTCGGTGGCGGCATGGCCGTGCAGGAGGCGGTCGCGAAACGCTGGAAGGCGGTCACCGGCGTGCCGCTCGTCGAGGCCTATGGGCTCACGGAGACGGCGCCCGCCGCGACGATGAATCCGCTCGACCTGCCCGAGTTCAACGGCTCGATCGGACTGCCGATCTCGTCGACCGACGTCGTGCTGCGCGACGAGGCCGGCCGCGACGTCGCGTTCGGCGAGCCCGGCGAGATCTGCATCAAGGGACCGCAGGTGATGGCCGGCTACTGGCAGCGGCCCGACGAGACGGCGAAGGCGATGACGGCCGACGGCTATTTCATGACCGGCGACATCGGCACGATGGACGCGCAGGGCTTCATCCGGATCGTCGATCGCAAGAAGGACATGATCCTGGTGTCGGGTTTCAACGTCTATCCGAACGAGGTCGAAGGCATCGTCGCGATGCACGACGGCGTCCTCGAATGCGCGGCGATCGGCGTGCCCGATCGCAAGTCGGGCGAAGCGGTGAAGCTCTTCGTGGTTGCGAAGGATGCACGCCTCACCGCGCATGCGCTGCTGATGCATTGCCGCGAGCACCTTGCCGGTTACAAGTGTCCGCGCGAAGTGGAATTCCGCGACGAGCTGCCGAAGTCGAACGTCGGCAAGATCCTCCGTCGCGAACTGCGCGACGAGGCGAAGGACCCGGCTTGACTTTTGGGAGACACATGGACGAACGCCACGTACAACTGCCGCCCGGCATGCCGACCCTGCGCGTGACGCCGATGCCGGCCGACGCGAATTTCCACGGCGACATCTTCGGCGGCTGGATCATGTCGCAGGCCGACCTCGCAGGCTCGATCCCGGCATCGCGGCGCGCGCGCGGCCGTGTCGCAACGGTTGCCGTCAACTCGTTCCTCTTCAAGCAGCCGGTGTTGATCGGCGACGTCGTGTCGTTCTTCGCGTCGATCGAGAAGACGGGTCGCACGTCGATCACCGTCTCGGTCGAGGTCTACGCGCAGCGCAATCCCGACGAGGAGATCACCGTCAAGGTCACCGAGGCGAGTCTCACATACGTGGCCGTCGGCCCCGATCGGCGGCCGCGCGAATTGCCAGCGCTCGAAGCATGATGCGCGCCGACAGCGCTGTCGCACCCGCGCCACACGCTCTTTTCGCCGACGTGCCTCAGCGGGCGGGAACGATGCTTGCATAACGCCCGGGCTGTATAGTCGTTACGTCTCATTCGATGATCGGCGCGATCGCTTGATTCGCGTCTTTTCAAACGGGGGAAGGGCCACGATGAAATCCGCACGGGTCAGGCGCAAGCATGTCGCGGTTGCGGTGAGCAGCCTCGCGATCGCGTTCTCCGCGGGCCATGCAGTCGGTGCGGGCTTCGCGTTGCAGGAGAACTCGGGCAGCGCGATGGGCAATGCGTTCGCCGGCGGCGCGGCGGGAGCCGAAGATGCGAGCACCGTGTGGTCGAATCCCGCGGGGATGTCGCGACTCGCATCGCCGCAGGTCGCGCTTGCGGTCCACTTCATCACGCCGTCGTTCAAGTTCCACGACGAAGGCTCGCTGCCCGCCGCATTTCAACCGCTCGGCGGAACGGGCGGCGATGCGGGCAGCGTGAACGTGGTGCCCAATCTCTACGCCGTCATGCCGATCAATGCGCAATGGTCGGTCGGCATCGGCATCAATGCGCCGTACGGCCTCGTCACCGAATACGACGACAACTGGCTCGGACGCTTCCAGGCGGTCAAGTCGGACATCAAGACGATCAACGTCAACCCGTCGGCTTCGTGGCGGGTCACCGACACGTTCGCGGTCGGCGCCGGCGTCAACTGGCAACGCATCGATGCGGATCTCACGAGCCGCGTCAACTACAGCGCCGCGCTCGCGCAGGCAGCCGGCCAGGCTGCCGCCGGCGGGCTCATTCCGCCGGCACTCGTGCCGCAGATCGTCGGTCTTACGCCAGGGCTCGAATCGAAGGTCAAGGTCGACGGCGACGACAGCACGTGGGGATGGAACATCGGCTTCCTGTGGGATGCGACGCCGCAGACCCGCATCGGCGGGCAGTATCGCTCGTCGATCAAGTACAAGGTCAGCGGCAACGTGAGCTTCGACAACCCGGCACTGCCGACGCTGCCCGCGCCGATCGCCCCGATCGTCGGGTTGCTCGCGACCAACGTGAACGCCGCGTTGCCGAACGGCGGCGTGACCGCCGACATCAAGCTTCCGGACATCGCGAACCTGTCGGTATTCCACCGGCTGAACGAGCGTTGGGACGTGATGGGCGACGTGCAGTTCACGCGCTGGTCGGTGTTCAAGCAGCTCGAATTCGTCCGCACGACCGGCGCGATCCTCGCGAACACGCCGGAGAACTTCGACGACGTGTGGCGCTTCTCGGTCGGTGCGACGTATCACTGGAACGATGCCTGGACATTCCGTGGCGGGCTCGCTTACGACCAGTCGCCGGTCAACACGACGGACCGTACGGTGCGGCTGCCCGATTCGGATCGCGTCTGGCTCGCCGTCGGTGCGCAATACCGGTTCAACCGCAACCTGACGCTCGATGCCGGTTACGTCTACATCCCGATGCGCAACGGCGACATCAACCAGAATGCCGGCTCGACCGCGGCGAACGGGCTCGTCAAGGGTCACTACGACGCGAACGTGAACATCCTGTCGGCGCAGGTCACCTACACGTTCCAGTAGAAGCGTCAGGGCGGCCCGGCGGCGCGAGAGTGTGATCCCCCCACGCTCGCGGCTTCGCCGCTTCGCTGCCCCCCAAGGGGGCGGAATTCGCGCCTCGGGACGGCCCGTCGGCGCGAATGGGTGTCGTGCCTGATTTCTGGCGCAGCTGCGGCTATCGCCTGCTCGCCCGGCGAGGCGACGGCACGCTTGCGCCCACCGACGATTTTCTGCGAAGCCTTCTCGCGCGGCCCGAACTGGCGCCGATCCCCGAATCGGGAGCGGGCGAGCTCGCGTTGCACGATGCGCTGCTCGCGACGCCGCGCGGCGCCGTGTCGGCGTCGATGCTCGAAGCGGTCGAGGATTCCGACGCGCGCGACAACTACGCAATCTTCCTCCGCTTTCGCGACCGCCTGATTGCCGCCGACTCGATCGAGGCAGCGTACATGCGCCTCTTCGCCGGCGAAGGCGTCGACGTGCCGCCGCTTTTCGTCGCGCAGCTGACGCAACTGCTGCTGCGCCACGTCCTCGGCGACGACGCCGATCCGCTTCGGGCGCGTGCGGCCGAGATGCTGTTCCGGCCGCAGAAGATCGCGATCACCGACGACGGTGCAGTAATGGCGGCCGACGAGGCCACGATCGAGCTCTTCGCCGAAGGCGGCGCGTTCGGATCGCTCGGCGAACTGCTCGCCCGGAACCAGACGCCGCTGCGCACGGTCGACCTCGATGTCCTCGATCGCGACCGCGCCGATGCGTACTGGGAACGCGACGAGCGGCACGATTTCTCGGTGAGCCTTTCTCGCGGCAGCGCCGTTCTCGACGCATTGCTGCGCGTGCTGGAAGCGTGGATCGCGCACTTTCTCGGCGTGAAGGTTGCGATTCGCGTCGAGCGCGAAATCGACGATGCGCACTGGCGCTGGCACGTCGGACTCGACGCCGAGGCAAGCGCGATCCTGAACGACCTTTACAATCGACAGCCGGTCGACGAGGCGCGGATGCATCGGCTGCTGTGCCTGTTCCGGCTGGACTTCGCCGATCCGAACGACATGCGAAGCGCGATCGCCGGCCGCCCGGTATGGCTTGCGATGGCGATGGACGAAACGAATCGCCTCGTGCTGAAGCCGCAGAACCTCCTGATGAACCTCCCCCTCGCACGCCTGCAATGAACCACTGCTCGCGATGAATTCGAAATCGTCGAGTCGCTACGTTGCGAAGGTGGCCATCGTGGCCGCCTGTGCGCTCATCGGCGCATGCGCGCAGCCCGAGGCGCCATCAGCACCAGCTGCGCCCAAGGCAGTCCCGAATGGCGCAGCATCCGAGGTGGCGCCAGCCGATCACGGTCCTGTCGCGCCGCTTGCGTGGCTCGCCGGCTGCTGGCAGGGCAGCGTGAACCAGCGCGACTTCCGCGAGCAATGGCTGCCGTATCGCGGCGGCATGCTCGTCGGCGCCGGCCAGCAGGTGATGAAGGGCGCGATGCAGGATTACGAATTCCTGCGCATCGAGGCGCATTCCGGCGCAGTCTATTTCTCGCAATTCGGCAGCGATCGCAAGGAGACCTCGTTTCGCCTCGAGAGCACGACGACCGACGACAAGGACACGATCTTCACGTTCGCCAACGCGTCGTCCGGCTTTCCCGCGCACCTCGTCTATCGGCGCGGCACCGACGGCTGGCTCTACGAAACGATCGAAGGTTCGTTGAACGGCAGCGACAAGAAGGTCATCTATCCGCTGCGCCGCGTCGATTGCGAGACCGGCGAGCTGATCCTGAAGTAGGCGCCGCGATGGGCGACGACGCACCCAATCGGCCGCCGAAGAGCGCTGCGCTCGCGAGCTTCGAGCGAATGCTCGCATCGGGCAAGGACAGTGCGCTGCTGCGTTATTCGATCGGTAACGAGCACGTCAAGGCCGGCGATTTCAGTGCGGCGATCGATGCGCTCGAGCAGGCGGTGACGATCGATGCGACTTACACCGCCGCGTGGAAGCTTTACGCGAGCGCGCTCGAGCACGCCGCCCGGCATGCGGAAGCGCTCGACGCGTATCGTCGCGGCATCGTCGTCGCGCGTCAGCGCGGCGATCGTCAGGCGGAAAAGGAGATGACGGTGTTCGCGCGGAGGATCGAGCGCAAGCTGAGCTCGTCGTCGTAAACCCGCCGCTCCCGCGCTTGCGCTCGCTTCCTCCGCCGCACCGCGAGCGGGTCCGGGTTGCCGGGGTTACGACCCGTTGACTTGTGCGACCCCGCGATTGGCGAGCTCGTCGGCGCGGTGATTGCCCGGCGTGCCGGCGTGGCCGCGCACCCAGTGCCAGCGAATCCGGCGCTGCGCGCGCAACGCGTCGAGTTCGCGCCAGAGGTCCGCATTCTTGACCGGCTTGCGATCGCTCGTGCGCCAGCCGTTCCTCTTCCACGTGTGAATCCAGCTCTCGATTCCCTGCTTCACGTATTGGGAATCGAGGTACAGGTCGACGTCGCAGGCCCGCGTCAGCGCCTCGAGCGCCCGGATGACCGCCGTCAGTTCCATCCGGTTGTTCGTCGTCTGCCGCTCGCCGCCGAAGAGCTCCTTCTCGCGCGCGCCGAATATCAGCAGCGCGCCCCAGCCGCCCGGGCCCGGGTTGCCCTTGCACGCACCGTCGGTGTAGACGACGACGGAATCACTCGTGTGCTCCTTCGCCCCGTTCACGGGGGAAGTGTTAGGACCCTGAGACACGTCGTTCCTCAACCGCGGCGCTGCGTCGTCAGGCTCTCGCGCGCACCGGCCGCCGGCGCGAGCGCCTTCTTGCGCCGCTCGCGCCGCTGCCACGTCGGCGTGATGAGCCGCATGCCGAGCACCTTCTTCGTCGCGCGGAGGTAATAGACGCCACCGGTGATCGGCCACCAGCGGTCGCCGGTGCGCTCGAAGAACGAGAAGCGACGCAGCCATTTGTCCTGCGCGAACGGCGGCACGTAGCAGTCGAACGCACCGCCGATGACGTCGAAGCCGAGCAGCGACAGCCAGTCCTTCAATCGATAGAGCGCGATGAAGTTGCCGTTCCACGGGGGCGTCGCGCCGCGTCCGAAATAGCGCTTGGTGCCGAAGAGCGAGAACGGATTGAAGCCCGCGATGACGATCTGGCCCTCGGGCCTGATCACGCGCCATGCTTCGCGCAGCATCAGGTGCGGATCGTCGGTGAACTCGAGCGCATGCGGCATCACGATCAGGTCGATCGTGCTCTCGGCGAACGGAAGCCCGTGCGGATCGCCGATGATGTCGGCCGGTGGATCGTAATCGAGCGTCCAGCGCGACACGATGCGGCTTTGCGCGAGGAACGGGCATTCGGGGAGCCCGATCTGCAGCGCATGGAAACCGAAGATGTCCGCAACGGTCAGGTCGAAATAGGCCTGCTCGCGTTCCCTGAGATACTCTCCGAGCGGTGTGGAGAGCCACGCCGCAAACGTCATCGACGCGCTGTCCGCAGCACCGGAGGATCGATCCATGGTCTCGATTATCCCCATCCCCGCATTCAGGGACAACTACATCTGGGCCGTCCGAAGCGGCGCCCGCGCGGCCGTCGTCGACCCGGGCGATGCCGCACCCGTCCTCGCGTGGCTCGATGCGAACGGTGTCGACTTGACGGCAATCCTCGCGACGCATCATCACGCGGATCATGTCGGCGGCGTTCGCGCACTGCGCGCGCGCTACGACGTGCCGGTGTTCGGACCCGCGCACGAGGACATCCCGCAGCGCACGCACGCGCTCGGCGAAGGCGACCGGATCGCGGTGCCGGGCATCGATCTGCTGCTGTCGGTGTTCGACATTCCCGGACATACCGCGGGCCACATCGCCTACTACACGATGCCGCCCGATCCGCTCGTGTTCTGCGGCGACACGCTGTTCGCCGCCGGATGCGGGCGACTCTTCGAAGGCACGCCCGGGCAGATGTGGTCGTCGCTTTCGAAGCTTGCGGCGCTCGATCAGAACACGCGCGTTTATTGCGGCCACGAATACACGCTCGCGAACCTGCGCTTTGCCGCGGCCGTCGAGCCGCAGAGCACGGACATCGAGGTGCGGACGATCCACGAGCGCGACAAGCGGCAGCGCGGCTTGCCGACGTTGCCATCGACGATCGGCGCCGAGCGCGCAACCAATCCGTTCGTCCGCGCTGCGCTGCCGAACGTCAGGATGGCCGCCGCGGCGCATGCAGGGCGTGCAATCGACGATGCGGTCGATTCATTCGCGACGCTGCGCGAATGGAAGAACGGTTTCGCATGACGCGGGTTCGCTCGACCGTGCGCAGCGGGTTGACGCTCCGAGCGATGCGGCCTACCATCGCCGGAATTTTTGTTCATGACAACCCGCGATTCCTGAGTGCACTATCGACGAATTCTGATTCTCACGGCCGTGCTCGCACTCGCAGCGTGTGCGACGACGCCACCTGAGCAACCGGCCGCACCTCCGCCTGCTTCGTCGATGCCGCTTCCGGTCATCGACTTCCCGCCTGCACCGTCTCCGATCGTCCTCGTCAACCCGTTCGACGGTGGCGAGCCCGACCTCGAGCCGTTGCCGCCGTCACCGGGCGACTTGTGGGACCGCATCGTGCGTGGCTACGCGATTCCCGACATCCAGGGCCCGCTCGTCGAGAAGTGGGAGCAGTGGTACGCGGAGCGTCCCGATTATGTCGCGCGCATGGTCGAGCGCAGCCGCCGCTATCTCTATCACATCGTCAGCGAAGTCGAGGCGCGCGGGATGCCGTCGGAAATCGCGCTGCTGCCGATCGTCGAGAGCGCATTCAATCCGAACGCATTGTCGGTGAGCCGCGCGTCGGGCATCTGGCAGTTCATGCCGCAGACCGGCAAGACGTACGGCCTGAAGCAGAACTGGTGGTTCGATTCGCGCCGTGACGTGATCGCGGCGACGAGTTCCGCGCTCGACTACCTGCAGACGCTGAACGCCGAATTCAACGACTGGCAACTCTCGCTCGCCGCGTACAACTGGGGCGAGGGCAACGTGCGGCGCGCCGTCGCGCGCAATCGCGCGAAGGGATTGCCGGTCGATCTCGCGAGCCTGCGCAACGTTCCCGACGAGACGCGCAACTACGTGCCGAAGCTGCAGGCGGTGAAGAACATCATCGCCGATCCCGCGAAGTACGGCCTCGCGATGGCCGACGTGCCGAATGCGCCGTACTTCACCGTCGTGCGCACGACGATCCGCATGGACGTGAAGCGCGCCGCCGAACTCGCCGAGTTGCCGCTCGATGAATTCCTGGCGCTGAATCCGCAGCACAACCGTCCGGTCATCTCGGGCGCCGACGACTATGCGATCCTGCTGCCGATCGACAAGGCGGAGGTTTTCGCGGCCAAGCTGAACCTCGTCGCCCAGCCGCTCGTCTCGTGGCAGGCGCACCGGATGAAGCGCGGCGAAACGCTGCCGCAGGTCGCGACGCGCTATGGCATGTCGATCGAGACGCTGCGCTCGGTGAACGGCATCGGACCGCGCGAAACGGTGCCGACCGGATATGCGCTGCTCGTGCCGATGCAGCGGCCGACCGCCGAGGCGGCCGCCTCGCTCGAGGACGCGGTGTTCACGACGGTGCCGATGAACCGGACCTTCTACTACACGGTGCGCCGCGGCGACACGTTGACGGAGGTCGCCGCACATTACGGCGTCACGGTCTCCGATCTCAGGCGGTGGAATCACCTGACGCGCGAAACGGTGCGCACGGGGCAGAAGCTGCGCGTGACGAGCGACGTGCCGACGCCGCGCAGTGCCCGCGTGCATCGGCGTGGGCACGTGCCGAACGTCCACCACGCCGCCAGCCATCATGGCGTGACGGCGGTCCGGGCGGCCGGCGGGGGTGGCAGCGGAAAGCGCAACGCATCGTCGATGACGACGGCGGCGACGAAGCCTTGAAACCGAAGTAGGGTCAGAGACGACTTATCTGCGATAACGCGTCTTTGACCCCAAACGAAACGGGCGACGCGTGGCGTCGCCCGTTTCGCGTCCGTCACACGTCTGCGACGGAATGGATCGAAGAAGCTTACTTCTTCTTCGCGGCTCTCTTCTTCGCGGTCTTCCGTGCGCCCATGCGGCGTGGCGCGGCCTTCTTCTTCGCGCCGCGCTTCTTGGCCGCCCGCTTCTTCGGGGCCGCGCGCTTTTTCGTCGCGCGCTTCTTCGTTGCCTTCTTGGCAGCCCGCTTCTTCGGGGCGGCGCGCTTCTTCGTCGCCTTCTTGGCAGCCCGCTTCTTCTTCGGGGCGGCCTTGCGGGTGGTCTTGCGAGCCTTCTTCGCCGCCTTCTTCGGCGCGGCGGCCTTGCGCTTGCGCGCCTTTTTCTTCGGCGCCTCGGCCGAAGCCGCGGGCGTCATCATCGACATCATGTCAGCCATCATCGTTGCTTCTCCTGTCTGAGTTCATGTGACTGTTATGGTGCTTCATCGCAGGTGTCGCCGGCCGGCAGGGAGGAAGCGCGCTGTTGCATCAAATTCGAGCTACCCCCTTGACAAATCCATTGGCACCTGCTGCCAGCATTGTAGCCACGTTTGGCGCTTTTGCAACATTTCGAACCCGCATGGCGCGTTCGGTTCGCGCATTGTTGCGAATTCGCACACGTTGGAGCACGCGCGTACGCGCGCATCAGCGTGCGGATTGCGGCGGCAAGCGCGTTTCCTGCGCGATCAGTTCGGCGAACGTCTCGCGGCGACGGATCAGATGCGTGACATCATCGTCGACGAGCACTTCGCTCGCACGCGGGCGCGCGTTGTAGTTCGAGCTCATCGCCATCGCATACGCGCCGGCGCTGCGCACGGCGAGAAGATCGCCTTCGGCGAGCGCGAGCATCCGGTCGTGCGCCAGAAAGTCGCCGCTCTCGCAGACCGGGCCGACGATGTCGTAGCGCGCGGCGCCTTCCGTTCTCGGATGCACCGCGTCGACCGCGTGCCATGCGCCGTAGAGCGCGGGGCGCAGAAGGTCGTTCATCGCCGCATCCACGACGGCGAAGCGGCGCTCGCCCGCGGCCTTGACGACGCGCACACGCGTCAGCAGCACGCCCGCGTCGGCAACGAGGCGCCGGCCCGGCTCGAACAGAAGACGCTCGTTCCGCCCGCGCATCAGCTCGCGCACCATCGCGGCGTAATCGGCGATCGCCACGGGCGCTTCGTCGCGATAGCGCGTGCCGAGGCCGCCGCCAAAATCCACGTGCGAGAGCACGATGCCGTCGCCGACCAGGGCGTCGACGAGCGACAGCATTTTCGCTGCCGCCTCCCGATAGGGCGCGAGCTCGGTGATCTGCGAGCCGATATGCATGTCGATGCCGCGGATCTCGATCGATGGCATCGCCGCCGCGCGCCGGTAGAGCGCGTGCGCACAATCGATGCCGACCCCGAACTTGCTCTCCCGAAGCCCGGTCGCGATGTACGGATGCGTGCGCGGATCGACGTCGGGATTCACGCGAAAGCTGATCGGCGCGCGCACGCTCATCCGGGCGGCGACTGCCGCGAGGTGATCGAGCTCGGCCGGCGATTCGACGTTGAAGCACAGAACGCCGGCCGCGAGCGCGGCTTCCATCTCCGCATCGCTCTTGCCGACTCCCGAGAACACGACGTTGCGGGGGTCGCCGCCCGCCGCCTGCACGCGCGCGAGCTCGCCGCCCGACACGATGTCGAAGCCGCTGCCGAGCGACGCGAAGAGATCGAGAATCGCGAGCGACGGGTTCGCCTTCATCGCGTAGCAGACGAGATGCGGCAAGCCGGCAAACGCGGCATCGAATTCGCGGAACGCGCCGACCAGCGCCGCGCGCGAATAGACGTAGCACGGCGTGCCGAAACGCTGCGCGATTGCGGACAGTGCGGCGCGCTCGGCGTGGAGCTCGCCGTCGACGTAATGGAAGCCCCGCACGCTGCCCGCGGGCGTCACTGCGTACCGGTCGAGTTCGGCGGCGGAAGGGCGGGCGACGTCGTCGGGGGCGGCGTCGCCGGATTCGTCGTCGTCGCTGCCGACGGTGCGCCCGGCGCCTTCGGCGGCGGTCGCAGCGGACCCTTGATGCCGCATGCGGCGAGTGTCGCAATCAGTGCGGTGCCGACTGCGGCGCGAAGCGCGTTCGCGCGGATGGATTGACGTGACATCGTCGCAAATCCTAGCATGCTCCGATGGACGAATTCGCCTTCGTCGCCGCCGCCGACGCAACGCTCGACAGGATCGGCCTCGCCCTCGATGCGGCGCTCGAAACGAGCGACGCCGACCTCGACTGGTCGCTGCGCGATGGCGTGCTGACGATCGAATGCGGCGACGAGAGCCGCATCATCGTCAACCGTCACGTGCCCAATCGCGAGATCTGGGTTGCGGCGAAATCGGGCGGCCATCACTTCCGCGCGCACGAGGGCCACTGGCGCGACACGCGCGGCGACGCCGAGCTCGGCCCGTTGCTCGCGCGATTGCTGAAGGCGCAGGCGCGCATCGTCGTGCGCATGCCCGAGCTGCCGGCGCCTTGAGCCGCCGTCAGGACGCGAGCAGCGCCGTCCAGTCGTCGAGCTGCCGCCGCAATTCGGCGTGCCCCGGAACGAGGCTTTCGACGACGTTCCAGAACCGCCGCGAGTGATTGAGCTCGACGATGTGCGCGACTTCGTGCGCGACGACGTATTCGGCGAGCGGCGGCGGAAGCTGCACGAGCCGCCAGTTGAGCCGGATCTCGCCTTTGGCGTTGCAGCTTCCCCATTCGCTGCGTGCGTTCGAAAGCCGTACCGCCGCCGCATGCGCGCTCACCTTCGCGACGTAGTGTGCGACGCGTGCGGCGACGAGCGTCCATGCCTGGTCGCGCAGCCACTGGCGGACGCATTCGGCGACCAGGCGCTCGTCGTGCGCATGCGGATGACGAACGGTGACGTGAAAGAGGTCGGCGGCGATTTCCGCGTGCCGTGCCGGATAGACGGCGAGCGTCAGCGAATCGCCGCGAAACGCGATCGGCGCACCGGTTTTCCATTCGCGCGGCATCACGTCGCGGCGGCGTGCGCGCCACTCGGCGAGCGAGCGCAGGATCCAGCCCGCACGCTCGACGAGCGCCGCCTCGATGTCGCGCAGCGCCACCCAGCGGGGCGCTCGCACGGTCAAGCCTTCGAAGTGCACTTCCATGCCGATCGAGCGGCGGCGTGCGCGGACGAGCCGGTAATCGACGAGCTGTCCGTCGAGCTTCACGCGGCGCAGCGTCCCGTCGGCAACGCGCGCATCGTCAACGAGCGGCTCGAGCTTCATCCGCGCGTCAATCGATTCCAGGCGAGCGCGGATCGCCGAGGCGCACGACCTCGTTTTCGATCCACGTCTCGACCGCCTGCATCAGCTGGGCGGGGTCCATTGCGTCGGCGGCGATCGGCTTGCCGATCGACAGCGTGATCGTTCCCGGGCGCTTGCCCATGACGCCCTTCGGCCACAGCCATCCGGCGTTGTGCGCGATCGGCAGGATCGGCGTCTGCATCTCGATGGCGAGCCGCGAGGTGCCCGTCTTGTAGCGCACGCGCTTGCCGGCGGGAATGCGGGTGCCTTCCGGATAGAGGATGATCCAGAAGCCCTGTGCAAAGCGCTCGCGGCCCTGCTTCGCGATCTGGCTCATCGCGTCCTGCCCGGCCTTGCGATCGATCGTGATCGGCGATGCGAGCCTGAACCCCCACCCGAAGAACGGCACCGACAAGAGCTCCTTCTTCGCGACGTATGCGAGCGGCGGCAAAAGACGCGACAGGAACAGCGTCTCCCACGTGGAGCTGTGCTTGCACGCGACGATCAGTGGCGTCGTCCCCACGTTCTCGATGCCGATCACGCGATGACGAATCCCGCAGATGACGCGCGCCGCCCACAGGTTCATTGCGCACCAGTTCGTGATGAAGCGATAGCGGGGAATCGGCGGCAGCCAGAAGAGCGCCAGCACGAGCAATGCGTACGGCGGCGTGACGATCATCTGGAAGAGTGCGAAGGCGAGCGAACGCACGATGTGGTCCCCCGACGCTCGCGACTTCGCAACGCCAGTGCCCGCCGCCGCCGGGGCGGAACTCGCGCCCCGGTGCGACTGCCCTTCGCCGCTCGTGGGTCTCATGGCGCGCAACTACTCGGCGACGAGCAACGCCGACGCGACGAACGCGAGGTCGGGGAAGATCATCGTGTTCTTCGGAAAGCCGCCCTCGCGCAGCGTCTTCTCGCCCTTTCCGGTCAGCACGAGCATCGGCTGCGCACCGACGGACTCCGCGGCCTGCAGGTCGCGCAGGCCGTCACCGACGACCCCGACGCCCGACAGCTCGACGTTGAAACGCAAGCCGATCTCGCGCAGCATCCCGGCCTTCGGCTTGCGGCATTCGCAACGTGACTCGGCGGTGTGCGGGCAGTAGAAGATCGCATCGACGCGTCCCCCCGCGTGCGCCAGCTCACGGTGCATCCTGTCGTGGATCGCCGCGAGCGTGGAGAAATCGAGCAGGCCGCGTCCGACGCCCGACTGATTCGTGGCGACGACGACACGGTAACCCGCGTGATTGAGCCGCGCGATCGCCTCGAGGCTTCCCGGAATCGGCCGCCACTCGTCCGGCGACTTGATGAACTCGGGGCTGTCGTGGTTGATGACGCCGTCGCGATCGAGCACGATCAGCCTGGTCGCGCGGCTCTGCACGATGCCTTCCGGCGCCGGCGCCATCGTCGCTACGCTCGGTGCATCAGGTTGCGAGCCGCGAAATGTCGGCGACGCGATTCATCGTGCGCGCGACGCGGTCGAGCAGCGCCAGCCGGTTCGCGCGAACGTTTGCATCGTCGACCATGACCATCACGTCGTCGAAGAAGCGGTCGACGGCCGGCTTCGCCGTCGCGAGCGCTTTCAGCGCCCCGGCGTAGTCGCCGTTCTCGAAATCGCGATCGACGTCGGGCGCAAGCTTCGCGAGCGTCTCGAAGAGATCGCGCTCGGCGCCGTCGGTCAGCCGACGCTCGTCGACGTCGGCCGCCGCGTCGGTGCCGCTCTTGCGCAGGATGTTGACGATGCGCTTGTTCGCCGCCGACAGCGCCGCCGACTCGGGCAGCGACTCGAACGCCTTCACGGCGGCGAGCCGATCCGGGACGAGGTCGATGCGTTGCGGCCGCTGCGCGAGCACCGCTTCGACCTGGTTCGCCGTGTAGCCCTGCTCGCGCAGATGCCCGCGCAAGCGCTCGTAGAGAAAATCCGCGAGCGGGTCCGGCACGCGCTTCACCGATTGCAGCTCGTCGAACGCCTGGAACGCGAGGCCGACCAGATCGCCGAGCGGGATCGCGATGCGCTTCTCGATCAGCATGCGCAGGAAGCCGAGGCCCGCGCGTCGCAACCCGAACGGGTCCTTGTCGCCGGTCGGCACGGCGCCAATGCCGAAAAGGCCGGCGAGCGCTTCCAGCTTGTCGGCGAGCGCGGCTGCCTGCGCAACCGGCGCTTCGGGCAGCGCATCGCCGGCGTAGCGGGGCCAGTAGTGCTGCGCGATCGCGTCGGCGACACTCGGCACCTCGCCGTCGTGCAGCGCGTAGTAGCGGCCCATCGTGCCCTGCAATTCCGGAAACTCGCCCACCATGTCGGTGACGAGATCCGCCTTCGCGAGGAGCGCCGCGCGATCGGCGAGCGCCGGGTCGGCACCGATTCGCGGGCCGATGCTTCGCGCGAGAAAGCGCAGCCGTTCGACGCGGTCCCCGAGCGTGCCGAGCTTGTTGTGATAGACGATGCCCGAAAGACGCGGCACGCGCTCGGCGAGCGGCGTCCTGCGATCCTGGTCGTAGAAGAACTTCGCATCGGCGAGCCGCGCGCGGAGCACGCGCTCGTTGCCGTGGACGATCGACGACGGATCGTTCGTCTGCACGTTGCTGACGACGAGGAAACGGCTCGAAAGCGCGCCGGCGGAATCGGCGAGCGCGAAATACTTCTGATTCTGCTGCATCGTCAGGATCAGGCATTCCTGCGGAACGGCGAGAAACGCCGGATCGAACGTGCCGGCATAGACGGCGGGCCATTCGACGAGGCTGGTTACTTCGTCGAGCAGCGGGTCAGGCATGATGACGCGCGAACCCTGTGCTGCCTTCTCGAGTCCGCGGACAATCGCTTCGCGCCGCGCGGCGAACGACGGGAGCACCTTCCCCTCGGCCTCGAGCGTGGGCGCGTACGCGTCCGCCGTCTCGATTGCGATGTCGGGACGGCTTGCGAAGCGATGGCCGGCGGTGGTTCGTCCTGCCTCGAGGCCGAGCGCACGCACGGGAACGACGTCGGGCCCATGCAGCGCGACCAGCCGATGCGCGGGCCGCACGAATGCGACGTCGTTGTAGTAGCTTCCCTCGCCCGCGTAATGCATGACTTTCGGAATCGGCAGCCGCTCGAGCGCGATGTGCAGCGCTTCCTGCAATGCGCTCGCGAGGTTCGCGCCGGGGACGACGCGGCGCAGGTAGACATAGTCCGCCTTGCCGTCCGATGCGCTGTACAGATGCTCGCCGCCATGCCGAGCCTCGTCGGCGAGGTGCTCGCGCCCAAGAGACGCGAGCTTCTTGCGCAATGCCTGGGTCGCGGCGCCCTCCGCATCGCGCGCGACCCTGACCGGCATCAGCTTGTCGACCGCTTCGGCGTCCTGCCCCTTGTCGCGAACATCGGTGATCGATACCGCAAGACGGCGCGGCGTCGCGTACGGCGTGGCGACGCTCGCGTCGGTCAGTACGCCGCGCCGCGCAAGCTCGGCTGCGAGCGTGTCGGCGAATGCGACGCCAAGGGCCTTGAGCGCCTTCGGCGGCAGTTCCTCGGTGAGGATCTCGACGACAAGCGTGGCGAGTCGCACGTCACCCGCCTCGCTGGCGCTCGGCTCCCTCTCCCCTCTGGGGAGAGGGCCGGGGCGAGGAAGATCGCTTGCCATCATGCCGCCGCCGCGCGCCTGCGCAACGGCTCCGGCAGCATCGGAAAGCCCAGCGCTTCGCGCGAATCGACGTACGCCTGGGCCACGTGCCGCGACAGCGCGCGGATGCGCGCAATGTAGGCGGCACGCTCGGTCACCGAGATCGCGCCGCGCGCGTCGAGCAGATTGAACGTGTGCGCCGCCTTGAGGATCATCTCGTAGCCGGGCAGCGGCAGGCGCGCTTCGAGCAGGCGCTTCGCCTCGCCTTCGTAGAACGCGAAGAGGTCGGTCAGCCGCGGCGCGTTCGACTGCTCGAAGTTGTACGCCGACTGCTCGACCTCGTTCTGGTGGTAGACGTCGCCGTAGGTGAGCGTGCGCTCGATGCCGTTGTCGCGCGTCGTCGTCCAGACCAGGTCGAACACGTTCTCCTTGCCCTGCAGGTACATCGCGAGCCGCTCGAGCCCGTAGGTGATCTCGCCGGTGATCGGATTGCAGTCGAGGCCGCCCACCTGCTGGAAATACGTGAACTGCGTCACCTCCATCCCGTTCAGCCACACTTCCCAGCCGAGTCCCCACGCGCCGAGCGTCGGGTTCTCCCAGTCGTCCTCGACGAAGCGCACGTCGTTTCGCGCAAGGTCGAACCCGAGCGCCGCCAGCGATCCGAGATAAAGATCGAGGATGTCGGAAGGCGCCGGCTTCAGCACGACCTGGTACTGGTAGTAGTGCTGCAGGCGATTCGGATTCTCGCCGTAACGGCCGTCCTTCGGCCGCCGCGATGGCTGCACGTACGCGGCGCGCCACGGCTCGGGACCGAGCGCGCGGAGGAACGTCGCCGTGTGCGACGTGCCGGCGCCGACTTCGATGTCGTAAGGCTGCAATAGCGCGCAACCGCGATCGCCCCAGTAACGCTGCAGTGCCAGGACGATCTGCTGAAAGGTCTGCATGCAATGCGAATCGAATGGATCGACCGGCGATTTTACCTGCGCCAACCAAGCGCGACCGGCGCGACGATCAGCACCGCGCACAACGCGAGCACGCCGATGTCGCCGATTCGAAGATACGGTGTTTCGCCGCTCTCGCCCTGTACGCTCACTTCGAGCACGCCGGTCGTGAACCATGGCAGCCGCGCGAACTCGCGGCCGTCGACACCGATCGCCGACGTGATGCCGGTGTTGGTGGCGCGCAGCATCGGCCGGCCGAGCTCGAGTGCGCGCATCGCGGCGATCTGGTCGTGCTGCTCGGCGGCGATCGAATGGCCGTACCACGCGTCGTTCGTCACGTTGACGAGCAAATGCGCATCGCGCGCGGCGTAGCGAAGCTCGCTGCCGAACGCGTCCTCGTAACAGATGTCGACGGCGACGCGCGCGCCGGCCACCGACAGCGCGGGTTGCGTCGCGCCGCCGCGCGACTGGTCGGCGAGCGGAATCGCGAGCACCGAGCGGATGAACCAGCCGAGGACCGGCTTCAGCGGAATCGTCTCGCCGAACGGCACCAGGTGATTCTTGCGATAGAACTGCAGCGGGCTCGTGCCCAGTGCGACGACGGTGTTGTAGTAGCGCGGCTCGTCGCCGCCGTTCGAAGGCGGCAATGCGGTGAAGAGGCCGACCAGCACGTCCCCGTCTCGCGCAATGGCCGTGCGGATCATCGACAGGAGCACGGCGTCGGGAATCTCGTCCGAGAACATCGGAAATGCGCTCTCGGGCAGCACGATCAGCCGCCCGCGGCTCTGCGCGACGAGGTTGAGATACCGGTCGAACGTCTCGCTGCGAAACTTGGGATCGAACTTGAGCTCCTGCAACACGTTGCCCTGCACCAGCGATACCGCGAGCGGTGCGCCCGACGGCCGCGTCCAGCGGATGCTCGAAAGTCCCGTCCCGCCGGCGACGAGCACGACGGCGCAGGCCAGCGATGCGAAGGCGCGGCGCCGCGCCGTTGCGGCGAGCGCATCGGCGAAGAGCACGACGAGTCCGGCGACGAGTGCGATCGCGAGCGTGACGAGATAGACGCCACCGACCGGCGCATAGCCGCGCACGACGCCGTTCGGCACCTGCGTGTAACCGAGCGCGAGCCACGGGAAGCCGGTGAAGAGGTAGCTCCGGATCCATTCGGTCGCGGTGAACGCGGCGGCGCCGACGATCACGCGCGGCCACGTGCCGGGCCGCGTGAAGCGAACCGCGACATAGCCGGCGAGCGCGGGCCACAGCGAAAGATAGGCCGTGAGAATCGCGATGGCGATCGTCGCAAGCCACCAGTCCATGCCGCCGAAATTGACGAGCGCGATCGTGAGCCACGACGCGCCCGCGCCGAAAAGGCCGACGCCGAAGGCGAAGCCCTGCCAGGCGGCGCTCCACGCCGAATCGGCGCGAAGCCAGAGGAACACGAGCAGCGCAAGCGTGACGAAGATGACGCCCGACACGCCGAACGGCGCGAACGCGAATACGCTTGCCGCCCCCGCCGACGCTGCGAGCGCCAGCGAAAGTGCAGGTGCTGCCCTCATTCCGCGTGGATCACGCGGTCTCTTCGCCCGCCGGCGGCGCGACGCGTTCGACCTGAAGCGTGTAGAGGCGCCGGCTGTCGGCGCGGAGCACCCGGAAGCGGAACGGGCCGACGCTCGTCACCTCGCCGCGCTTCGGCAGCCGGCCGAATGCCTTCAGCACGAGGCCGCCGACGGTGTCGAAATCCTCGTCTTCGAACGACGTACCGAACTGCGCGTTGAAGTCGGCGATCTCGGTTTGCGCCTTGACGCGGAAGCGGCCGTTCGCCTCCGGAATGATGTTGTCCTCGCTCTCGTCGAAGTCGTACTCGTCCTCGATGTCGCCGACGATCTGCTCGAGCACGTCCTCGATCGTCACGAGCCCCGACACGCCGCCGTATTCGTCGACGACGATCGCGATGTGGTTGCGGTTCGCGCGGAAC
>JAICLP010000450.1 GCA_025925475.1 Burkholderiales bacterium
CTGGCGCGCAACGGTGGCCGCACGGCCGATGCGATCGAAGACTTCCGCAAGGCGGTCGCGATCGATCCGCACGACGTGCAAAGCCGCTATGCACTGGCGCAGGAGATCGAGCGGCAAGGCGGCGCAAGCGCCGACAAGGCCCTTTCGGAACAGATCGAGGCAATCCTCGGGACCGATCCGCGCAATCTCGCGGCGCTGCTCGAGCTCGCGCGGGTGCTGGCCAAGCGCGGCGACGCGGCGGGTGTTGCGGCAACGCTTTCGCGCATACGCGGCCTGTCGTCGTGGCCAGACGAGGTGCAAACGCAACTCGCCGCTGCGGAGCAGGCGGCGGCATCGGGCGACGCGCGCACGATGGCGACGCGCGTAACGCTGCTTCGTAACGTGCTCGTGCGCACGCCGAGCTATCGGGACGGTCTCGACGCGTTGAAGGCGCCCGCCGGCGAGGAGGCGCGGCCGTTCGTGCAGCTCGTGCGCCTGCCCTCGCCGCTCGTCAAGCCGGCGCCGCCCGACACCGCGATTCGTTTGGATCTGTCGCCAATCGCGGTCGACCGCGGACCGTGGAGCTGGATCGGCGCGCTGCAACTTGCAAGCGACGGCGCGCCGGTCGTCGCCGTCGCGAATGGCGACGAGGTTCGGCTCGCCAACGGCGCGAAGCTCGAATTCCCCGGCGGTGCCGGCCACGTGGCGCCATCGCCGGAAGGCGTCCTGCAGATCGATTTCGACTACGATTTCAGGACCGATCTCGTGCTTGCGGGCGAAGGCGGCGTTCGCCTCTATCGACAGGAGTCGCCGCAAAGCTTCAACGACGTGACGGCTGCGACGCACCTGCCGCCGTCGATCATCGATGCGAGCTACGCCGGCGCGTGGGCCGTCGACATCGAGGCCGACGGCGATCTCGACATCGTGCTCGCACCGCGCGAAGGCGGACCGCTCGGGCTGCAGAACAATGGCGACGGAACGTTCGTCGAGACGCGGCCGTTCGCAGGGATCGAACGACTGCGTCAACTCGTCTGGGCCGATTTCGACGGCGACGGCAATCCCGACGCGGCGATGCTCGACGCGAACGGCGGCCTGCACGTATTCGTCAACGAGCGCCAGGGCCGCTTTCGCGAGCACGCGCTGCCGTCGAACGCGAACGGCATCGTGGCGATCGCGGCGGCCGACGTCGACAACGACGGCGTGCTCGACCTCGTCGCACTGCGCGACGACGGTGCCGTGCTGCGCATCTCGGCCGCGCGCGGCATGCAGGCCTGGGTCGCCGCCGAAGTCGCGCATGTGCCGGCGCAAGCGCTCGCCGGCGACGTACGTCTGCGAGCGGCCGACATCGACAACAACGGTGCGATCGATCTCGTCGTCGCACGCGCATCGACGACGCAAGACGCGGCCGGCGCGTTCGTGCTGCTCGGCGACGAACAGGGACGCTTCACGCCGCTCGATCATGCGGTTGGCGCCGCACGCGTGTTCGACGTCGCCGACATCGACGGCGACGGCAAGCTCGACCTCCTCGGCCTCTCGCCCGACGGCGCCGCAACGACGGCCAGGA
>JAICLP010000338.1 GCA_025925475.1 Burkholderiales bacterium
CCTGCCACGGCCGCGGCGCCAAGGGCCGCAAGGAAAAACAGGAAACGAAGCATCTTGACCACCTTTGTTGTTGAGAGGACGGGTGTCCGGGTCAGGCGAACCTTCTACGCCATTCGACCGTCTTGCAGCGCAACACGGCGTGACGACCCTGCTCGCGCGGCCTGTAGCTCGACCCATGCGGCCGCCAAGGAACATGATAGTCGACCCCGGCCGTCGGCAGGTCGACCATCACCATGCCCGCATCCAACTCTGTGCTTGATGTGCCGCATCGCCGAAGTGCGCGTGATCCGGGAACGGTACGCATCGCCGGCACGTTGATGTCGACCGCACGATGACCGGAGAGGTTCGGCAATTCCTACGCCGGCATCGGTAAGCGTTGCATCGGCCAGGCGTGAGAACTCCCTGATCGCATAGGGACCGCCGCGGCACGGCGCTTGCACGTGTTAATGGTTCGGACACTCTCCGTAAGGCTACCTCTGGCGCACCGTCGCTTGCATCCTCCGATCGATATTCCCCGCGATGCGGACGACGCGACCGTGACGATCGACGGCAACGCGGTTCGACTCACGAACCTGCGCAAACCGTTCTGGCGCGCGCTCGGCGTCACCAAGGGCGACCTGCTGCGCTATTACGGCGCGATCGCCGCCGCGCTGTTGCCGCACATCGCGGGCCGCGCGATGGTGATGAAGCGCTATCCGAACGGCGCCGACGGCGAATGCTTCTTCATGAAGCGCGCACCGAGCCCGCGTCCCGGCTGGATCGACACCTGCTCGATCACGCACGGCTCCGGCAGCGTGATCGCGTTCCCGATCGTCAACGATCGGGCGTCGCTGCTGTGGCTCGTCAATCTCGGCTGCATCGACTTGAATCCCTGGTACGCGCGCTGCGACGACGTCGACCGCCCCGACTACCTTCATTTCGACCTCGACCCGGTGCCGAACGCGACGTTCGACGACGTACGCGCGTGCGCGTTGACGATCCGCGACGAGCTCGCCGCGCTGCGCATGCCGGCGTATGCGAAGACGACGGGCTCGAAGGGCATCCACGTCTACGTGCCGATCGTCCGCGGACCGACGCAGAAGGAGGTGTGGGCATTCGCGAAAGGGATTGCCTTCGCGCTCGCGAAGCGACATCCGGAACGCATGACGGCCGAGTATCGGATTGCGAAGCGCCCGGCGAACCGCGTGCTCGTCGATTACAACCAGAATGCGTGGGGGCGCACGCTCGCGTCCGTCTATTCGCCGCGGCCGAAGCCGCTGGCGACCGTATCGACACCCGTGACGTGGGAGGAGCTTGCCGATGGCGCGTCGACCGACGACTTTCGCATCGACAACGTACCGGCGCGCATCGCGACGCTCGGCGATCTTTGGGCGCCGGTCGATGCGAAGCGCGGCCGCTTCGATCTCGCGCCGCTGCTGAAGGTTAAGTCGTGACACTGCCGATCGGCGTCGACTACGCGCCGATGGAGGCGAAGCTCGTCGATGCACTGCCGAGCGGCGACGGCTGGCAATACGAGCCGAAGTGGGATGGCTTTCGCTGCCTCGCTTTCAAGGACGGCGACGAAGTCGACCTGCGGTCGAAGGCGGGCCAGCCGTTCGACCGCTATTTTCCCGAGATCGTCGATGCGGTTCGCACATTGCCCGTTCCGCGCTGCGTGCTCGACGGCGAGCTGGTCGTTCCCGAAGGCGACACGCTGTCGTTCGACGAGCTGTTGCTGCGCATTCATCCGGCGACGAGCCGCGTGCGCAAGCTCGCGCGCGAGCATCCGGCGCTCTACATCGTCTTCGATCTGCTCGTCGATGCGCATGGACGCTCGCTCGCCGGCGAGCCGCTCGCCGTGCGACGCGAAGCGCTCGAGCGCTTCGCCGCGCGCGCGTTCGCAGATGCGCCGTCATTTCGAGTTTCTCCGGCGACGCGCTCGCGTTCCGACGTCGATGCGTGGCTTCGTGCGGTCGGCGACGGCATCGACGGCATCGTCGCCAAGCGCACCGATCTCGCGTATCGCTCGGGCGAGCGGAGCGGGATGCAGAAGTACAAGCGCATGCGCACGGCCGACTGCGTCGTCGGCGGCTTTCGCTACGGCGCGAAGAGCGACGTCGTCGGGTCGCTGCTGCTCGGTCTGTACGACGACGCCGGCCTGCTCGATCATGTCGGCTTCACGTCGAACATCCCGCGCGCCGATCGCGAAGCGCTGACGCGCAAGCTCGAAGGACTCATCGCGAAGCCCGGCTTCACCGGCCGCGCGCCCGGCGGACCTAGCCGTTGGAGTACGGAGCGCAGTGGCGAGTGGGAGCCGTTGAAGCCGACGCTCGTCGTCGAAGTGCGCTACGACCACTTCAGCGCGGGCCGCTTTCGCCACGGCACGAGCCTTCTGCGCTTTCGGCCCGACAAGGCGCCGCGGCAATGCACGTTCGAGCAGGTCAGCCAGGCTTCGAGCGGACCGCACGCGCTGCTCGAGCGCGCACGAACGGCATCGCCTTGAGCGTTACGCCGCGGCCGCCGTCGGCAGCGGCGACAACGCGGTGGCGATCGCGTCGTCGACCTCGTTCATCCAGACGAAGTCGACCTGCGCGCGTGCATCGGCCGGAATGTCCTCGAGGTCGCGCTGGTTGCGCATCGGGAGCATCACCGTCCTGATGCCGGCGCGAAGCGCCGCAAGCACCTTTTCCTTGACGCCGCCGATCGGCAGCACCAGGCCGCGCAGGCTGATCTCGCCGGTCATCGCGACGTCGCTGCGCACCGCGCGCGACGTGAGCAGCGACGTCAGCGCGATGAACATCGCAACGCCTGCGCTCGGCCCATCCTTCGGCGTCGCGCCGGCGGGCACGTGCACGTGGATGTCCGATTTCTCGAACAGCTGCGCATCGATGCCGAGCGTCGACGCGCGTGCCTTCACGAGCGACAGCGCGGCCTGCGCGCTTTCCTTCATCACGTCGCCGAGCTGCCCGGTCAGGATCAGCTTGCCGTTGCCGGGCGTGCGCGCCGCCTCGACGAACAGGATGTCGCCGCCGACCGGCGTCCAGGCAAGCCCTGTCGCGACGCCTGGAACGCCGCTTCGCATCGCCACTTCGGCTTCGAACTTGCGCGCACCGAGGATCGGTTGCAGGTCGTCGGGACCGATGACCGCCTTCGCGTCGCTGCCTTCGGCGATGCGCACCGCAACGTGGCGGAACACGTGCCCGATCTCGCGCTCGAGATTGCGCACGCCGGCTTCGCGCGTGTAGTCGTCGATGATCGTGAGCAGCGCCTCGTCGGTGATCTCGCACTGCTCGCGGGTGAGTCCCGTCTCCTTGAGCCTTCGCGGCACGAGGTAGCGCTTCGCGATCTGCAGCTTCTCCTGCGCCGTGTAGCCCGGAAGCTGGATGATTTCCATCCGGTCGCGAAGCGGCCCGGGAATCGTGTCGAGCACGTTCGCGGTGCAGA